>CAXUFU010000103.1:0-228 GCA_964250275.1 uncultured Chthoniobacterales bacterium
GTTCCTGCATGGCGGCGACGACGGCCTCGCGGCCGTTGGCGGCGTGTGCGAGAGAGTGGCCGCGTTTCTCCAGGATGCCCGTGGCCAGGGCGCGGTTGATCGTGTTATCCTCCGCCAGGAGGATACGCAGGCCGGCCGGCGCGGACGCCGCTTCCGCCGCGGGGACAATGGCCTTCCCGATCTCCGGCGCCGCGGCGGGCTTGGCCGCCTCCGTGCCGCGCGCGCCGA
>CAXUFU010000103.1:238-973 GCA_964250275.1 uncultured Chthoniobacterales bacterium
AGGATCGCCTCCATCAAGTCCGACTGGCTGACCGGCTTGGTCAGATAACTCGTCACGCCCACTTCCGCGCAACGCGCCGTCGCGCCGGTCGGCATCGACGAAGAAAGCATCATCACCGTCGCGCCCGAAAGTTCCGGATGATCCCGGATTTCCTGCGCCGTCATAAAGCCGTCCATCTTTGGCATCATGCCGTCGAGGATGATGAGCGGATATGGGGTCCCGGCCCGGGCGGCGCGGAGCAACTCGGCCACCGCAGCTTCACCGGAGGCAACGATGCACGGCTTCATGCGCCAGTGGAGTAACATCTCGCTGAGGATGCGGCGATTGATGGCGTTATCGTCGACAACGAGCACCGCCAAGCCCTCCAGCCCCGGCAGAGGCATCGGCTGGGTAAGCGCCAGCGGGACCTGCGGGACGCCGAAGCGCGCACGCAGTGGGACGCTCTGTTGGCGACGAAGCGCGCGGTGAAATGAAACGCTGTTCCTTTGCCCGGGGTGCTCTCCACCCAGATCCGCCCGCGCATCTGCTCGACGAGCCGCGAGGCAATTGCCAAGCCCAATCCGGTCCCGCCGTAGGTCCGCGTCGTCGTGCCGTCTGCCTGGGCGAAGGCTTCGAAGATCAGCGCCTGCTTTTGCGCCGGGATGCCGATGCCGGTATCGCGGACGGTAAAGTGCAGGCCATGCTCGCCGGCGGGCGCCGCGTCGACTTCGACGCGCAGCATCACGTCTACCTGGC
>CAXUFU010000103.1:983-1787 GCA_964250275.1 uncultured Chthoniobacterales bacterium
GATCGCGTTGTCGGTCAGATTGATGAGGATTTGACGCAGCCGCAGCGCGTCCCCGGTGAGGTGGTCTGGCACGTCCGCCAGGATTTCGGCGGTGAGTTCCAGCCCTTTTTGGTCCGCGCGCAAACCCAGCGGCTTGAGCATGGAGCCGATACATTCACGCAGGCTGAAATCCAGGCATTCGAGGTCCAGCTTGCCCGCTTCGATCTTGGAGAAATCGAGGATGTCATTGATCAGGCCGAGCAGCGTGACCGCGGAGGATTTGGCCAGGCCGAGATACTCCCGTTGCTGGCGTTCGAGGTGCGTTTCAAGCACGAGGTCCGTCATGCCGATGATCCCGTTCATTGGCGTGCGGATTTCATGGCTCATGTTCGCTAAAAATTCGCTCTTGGCCCGGCTCGCCGCCTCGGCCGCTTCCTTGGCGCGCAACAACTCGCTTTCCACCTGCTTTTGCTCGGTCATGTCGCGCGCCACGCAGAACATGATCTGCTCCTGGTGCGACCACTGCGCGGTCCAGACGATGGAGACTTCCGTGCCGTCGGGGCGCACCAGCCGGTTTTCAAAGCCTCTGGCCTGCGCGCCGTTCATGATGGAGACCACCGCGGCGCGGCTCTTCTCCAGATCCTCCGGATTGATCATGTCCAAGTAGCGCCGTCCGATCAGTTCCTCCGGTTGCCAACCCAACAACGTCTCGCAGGCGCGGCTCACCTGCACGAAGCGACCGTGCGCGTCGAAAGTGCAAATGAGATCCAGCGAATGATCCATGATTTGCTGGTTGGCTTGCTCTGCCCTGGCGCGTTCTAGGAT
>CAXUFU010000103.1:1797-7934 GCA_964250275.1 uncultured Chthoniobacterales bacterium
GGGCCGTGCGCTGGCGCACGCGCATTTCCAGATCTAGCTGCGCCTGATGCAATTTCGCGTTGGCGGCTTTGGCCAGCGCTTCGACCTGCTTCTGCTGGGTGACGTCGGTAAACGTCAGGAAGGCGAGCGACTCGCCGTCGGCATCCTGCACGGTCGACCCGCTATAGCGGAAAATCTTCTTCCACTGCTGATCCGGGCGTTCGATCTGCACTTCGTAATCATGCAGGTGCTCGCCGCGGAAAACGCGTGAAATGGGCCAGTCCTCCGGCGCGACCGGGATGCCGTCCAGGGTGGCGAATTGGAAGATTTTGACGAAGTCCGGCAGTATGCGCAAGCCGTCCCCGAGGGTGGGTATGCCATGCAGCTCGAGCGCAGCGCGGTTCCAGAGCAGCATGCGCCCGTTCAGGTCCGAGATGACGAGGCCTTCCGACAAGCGCTCCACCACGCGCTGCAGGCGCTCCTCGCTGGCGTTCAAGCTTCTTTGGGTACCGGCTTGCTGCCGCTCCGCCGTCCGCACCGAGCTTGCGCCGACCCATACCAGGGTAGCAAAGGTGGCGGCGTTCGTCATGGCCACCAGCATCGCGCCCAGTTCGATGCCGTACCAGCCGCGGTGTCCGCCCAGCACGCGCAACCAGCCGATGAAAAAGGGAACCAGGATCGCGGCTAGTCCGTAGCGGCGCACCAGCATCCCGCTCATTCCCCGGCCGGTGAGTACGGCCATGAAACCGTCCTGGCTCGCCGCGCACCACACTCCGACGCACAGCAGCAGGAAACCAACGGCCGTATGCAAAGCCACCGCCATGATACTGCCTGCCTGGTATAACGAAGTCACGCCATAGGCATCCCCGAGGATTGCCAGCAGCGACGTGAACGCAGCGCCCCCGGCCAAAGCGTGCGCCCAGAGCGTCCCCTGCCGAACGTGCAGCAGGACAAGCGCAACTCCCACGCAAACAAAATTAAACGCGGTGATCGGAGCCATCCGCCCCGGCGCGGAACTGACTACGACATCTTTGAATAGAAGCTCGTCCAACCCGAAAGTGTAACCCGTGCCATATTCCACCAGGGAGACCGCGCCGATCGCGGCGGCCGTGGCGGCCAGCAGCGGGCCCAACTTCTTGGCTTGGCCGCCTGGCTTCGTCGGCGACCGGGCCAGCCAGAAGAGACTCAGACCCGTCAGACAGAAAGCCGCCGCCGTGTTCGGTTTCATCGCGACCACGCCCGGCAGCACCGTCATCAACCAGCGGACATCGAAGAGCCAACCAACCAGCACGGAGAGGCCGATCGCCAAGGCGCCGAGGCCGCAGGCGCGAGCGATCGCCAAACACCGCCTGGGATCCAAGTCGTCGAGCGGGATGGCTTTGGGGGCGAGCGGCATCAGACTGAGGCGGGGGAGGGCGGCGTCCCGTGAACGTTCCAAAGCAGCTTTGGTTCCCCAGAGCGGGGTGCCTCGTTCACTCTGTGGCCAGAAGTCTCGTCGCGACCGGCGCAGCAGCGGCTGGCGGCAAGGTGTCCGAGTAGCTGGCGTCCAAGGCCTCCAAAAAGCTAAGGTCTTCCGGGCTGGACGCGGAGACCGCAAGAAGGCGATCGATGAGTGTCAGCAAACGCTGTCCGCTGGTCAGGATCTGCCCTACGCTGCGGGCTTGTTCTGACGTAAGCTCCTCGGTTTGCAGCAATTGGGCAAAACCGAGCACATGGTTCATCGGCGTGCGCAACTCGTGACTCACACGGGAGAGGAAGTCGCCCTTCGCCTGCAACGCTTTCTCGAGTTCCAGCGTGCGTTCGGCGACCCGTTGTTCGAGATTGGCGTTGGCGGCGCGCAAGCTCGCGTGCAGGCCGAGGATGCGCTCCGCGACGCGAATGCGGGCGGCAAATTCGTCTTTCTCGAAGGGTTTGGTGATGAAATCGTCCGCGCCGGCGGTCATCGCTTCCAGGTAATTGGTCTTACCCGTCCGTGAGGTTAGCAGAACGATGTAGGTATAGTCAGCGCCGGGTTGGCCGCGCACGCGGCGGCAAAACTCGAGGCCATCGAGGTCTGGCATCATCCAGTCGGAGATGATGAGCGGGTATTTCCCGGTGAGCCATTCGGTCCACGCGGTGGGTCCATCCTCGGCTGCGCGCACGCTGTGGCCGAGCTTGGTCAAAGCCGAACTGAGGAGCAGCCGGGTAATTTCGTCGTCATCAGCGATCAGGATGTTCATGCGCAAGCGCCTTGGCGGGTGAGTCTAGCCGCTTTGGGGCGGATTGACGCGGCTTTGCATGCACGAATCGCGCCAGCTAGGGAGTTTTCCCTATTGATGGACGCCTCTCTGCTGAGCCAGGGGAGGGTCACTCGAGGAGGGTGACTTTGGTTGTCAGGCGACCAGGTCAACACTTCGGTTGTACTGGGCTCCGACCCGTAATCACCTCCAAGGAAAACAGACTTTCGTGGTCCTGCTGGGTATGGCAGCCATCGTGGCAGTCGCCAAGCGGCCGCACGCCTACGTAAGCGAGAGCGGCCCACAACCAGTCGCGAGGCGACCAAACTCGCTTGCCTTCGCGCCGGATCACCGCATAGTTGGAAGCGCCGTAGAGCCGGGGGTATAGCTCAGTTGGTAGAGCGTCTCGCTACGTCGATTTTTCCACGTTTACCCGACGTGCTCTCACCTGCTCTCACGCTTTGGGGGAGGGGTATCAAGGCGCTCGGTGCTTGCTCTCTCATGGTCCTCATTACATCCCATTTGAGAGGCGTTGCCGTACAAAGAGCCGGGTAAAGGCACTTTCAGCAATGGATGTGGCCCGCGTGAGGAAAGCCGAGTAGCGGCACACGAATGTCGCTAATTGAACAAACGCGGCTGCCCGCGTGTCCATCAGCGAAAGAGAATGGGTAACGTAGCGGCGTCTTGCTTTTGCCAGCTCCGGGCAATACGATGCAGGCATGCCAGTAGCGTCCAGATGTGGACGGTGTGAAAAGGAAGTGAATATGGCCGACCAAAACGCAAGCAACACCGAACGGGTCCGCTGGATCAAGAGTACCCGCTACGTCCTCAACCGCGTTGATGGGTTTACTATGGACCGCACCGACGCAGGTACGGTGTTGTTAAATTTTTTTGTCTCCTATCCGGCGGTGGAAGCAGAGTACGAGTTTGAACGGGACGATCAGGGCAATCCGGTCAACCCGAGAGGAGGACGGAACATGGACGAGATCATGGAGTTTCAGCAGGGGGCGCTGCTCGATTTGGCTAGCGCCGAGGAGTTGCGCAACGAACTCAACGAACTTCTGCGGGCCGAAAACCCAGCGCCAGGACGCTCCAAAAAGTCGGAACATGCCAGTTCTTGATTATCCCCCGTCCGTTTTGAAGGGCAGCGGGGCCGATTCACTGACACGAAGGGAGCTGTCTTATGGCTACAACCGCTCGTTGTTCGATGCAACGGTGCAGGCGGTAAACTCCGCGACAGTTAACGCAGTCTTGGCAGCGCAAAAGTTGAACCGGTTGTACCCGGGGTTTCATACGTTCACCAAGTTAAACGTGGTGGACGGGAGCTTGGCTCGAAAATGCCTGCGTCTGGATTTCCGGACGAAGCGCCGCCCATCCGAGGGCGTGACGCGCCTACAATCCAATCGTCCGAATGCCGAACTCCGGCGACAGTACAAAGAAAAGAAAGCTGGCAATCCTTACGCCACGTTCCGCCGGGAGGTCGAACATTATGCTCTACTTCCGAAAGGCTGGGACAGCTACCACGCTGAGGCTCCGGGCAAACCCGCCATCGATCTCGCCCTGCGCTTTCTCGCTTTGGCCGAATCGCACGCAACTTCAGTCAAATGGGTTGCTCCCACGGTGGATGACAGCATCATGGTGACTTTGGAGACCGACACAGTCCGGCAGGAATGGGAATTCTACGGCAGTGGCCAAACTGCGGTGATGATCCGCAAAGCGGGTGGCTCCAAGGAATACTACGACGTGGACGAAAATGATTTCGTCTCGCGGCTGCTTGGTTAGTCTTTATGCCTGCGGTCGATCCTGTCTGCGCTAATCTGGGGGTTCCTTCCTACCTGCACCGGTGTGACCGTGCGACTGACCAGAATTTCTCGCCGACCGAAAAGTTGTACGTCCGGTATGCTTTGGATCGTCCGAACATTCAGACCTCCGTCAAGTTCGAGCGGCAATCGTGCAACCGGGAAAAATATTGCAATGGAGGACCATCTGACGTGTTGCTCGACGCGGACGAAGGCGGCAGCCACGAAGGATTCGGAGTGATGGCGATCACAGTGGCTCAGATTTCGGCAGTAGTGGGTAGCGTCAGGACCAGCCCGAAGGACCCGACCACGGAAAGGCGGTTCACGCTGCGGCCCGATCACCAGCCGCTCCAGTGCAACTACGCGCACACCGAGATCGTCGCGTACGAAGGCCAGGAAAGCCGCTTCGATATTGGCCCGGCGTCCGTCAAGAAGCAACTCCGCGACCAACTCGCAGACCTCTTCCAGATCGAGTTGCCGCTTGCCAGCGTCGGCGGACGGCTTCCGCGCGGTTGATCGTTCCGGTTTGAGTCACACCCTCCACGTCTCCACAGAGGCAGTATCCGGATTAGGGGTGAATCACACATATTCTGACAGAATCTCGGAATCAAACCGTTTCTCAGGTTTGTCGCTACCCCGTATCCGGATTAGGGTCAGTCAACATATTCTGACAGAATCTCGGCATCGGACGATTTTTCAGGTTTGTCGCTACCCCGTGAAGGCGCCGGGACGAGGTCGACAGGAGGCTCATGATCCGCCTCTATGTCGCGAATCTTTGAACTGGCTTGCCTTTCTGGCGGATGGACGCATAATGGCGTTCGCCCGAAAAAAATGGGGGTATAGCTCAGTTGGTAGAGCGTCTCGTTCGCAATGAGAAGGCCAGGGGTTCGAATCCCCTTACCTCCAGACCTTCACCGGCGGAGCCCACCACGCCTCTCCGGGAACAGATGTCCAAGCGCTTTAGGAGCCTTGGCGGCGCTGGATAAAGCTTTAAATTAGGCACTTATAACGGACACCGAAGGTGCCAAGGGAACAGATGTCCAAAGTCGCGGCGGAGGGTTGCCGGTCGAGTACACATGTCCAAACGTCATAGTGTGCTTGGTACCGGCTTGCCACCGGGTGAGGTGCCAAGGACCAAGGTCAGAAGTTGATCCCAGGTTGCGCCATCGAGAACGCGACCGGCGACGTGTTTGCCGACGCGATAGGCGAATCGGACGCCACCAAGGTGCGCCAATTGGTCGGCGCGGCCCAGCTCGTCGGCAATGGTGTTGTCAGCGGCGCGCTGATCGTCCGGCAGGTACTCGCCCCATTGCTTGAAGAAAACGGGACATCGAACTCGTTGCACTGATCGCGGAGGGATCGCGCCCAAGCCGGATCCATTGGCTGAGCGCCTTTTCCGCTCTCGCCTCCGCAAATGACCCAGTCGATTACCGCTGGCCACTTTTTCCGTCGAGCGTATTCGCCACGTAGATGCACTACCCCGTTCTCAAAGCAAAAAACATTCAGCCCGAGGTCCACTGGAGCGAGGAGCGGCTCGCAGCTGACCACCCCTTACTTTCGAGGGCGCCACCGGCCAGGCGTTGCTCCTACCCGCATGAGCTGGTGTCAATCAAATCTCCAGCGGCGGCAAGGGCACATCCGCGTCCATGCTTCTCCAATCACTATAGAGGAGATCGAGTTCGCAATGGACGAGTCGGAAAACATTCCTGGTTGTATTGATGGAGACACAAACTGTCTTCTCCTGGTTTGCGTAAATTTCGAACGAATCCGGATCGTCTCCGTCGCCCATGTGAACCAGGACGTGAGCAATTCCGTCCTCCGACTGATCAGTCAAAAGAGAGTAGGTGCGAACCAGGGTGAGTCCGTGCTTGTCGATGTATTGGCGGGCAGTCATTCCAAAAGTTGCCACTCGCCCGTGAGAGGGTCAACCGCTTCATTGGTAGGTACCTTCTTGCTCCGCTCACGTCCCGGCGTCAGGTCGTTTTCGTATGTGGACTGCACCGTGAACCGGAACTGACGCTTTTTCTCAGACCAAACTTTTGCAGGGTGCTTAGTGTTTCATGAGCGCCTGGCGCGCCTCTATGCTTGCGCCACCTTGGACATCTGTTGGGTACCGCTTGGACATCTGTTGCCGCCGCTACAT
>CAXUFU010000104.1:0-7919 GCA_964250275.1 uncultured Chthoniobacterales bacterium
ATTCTGCCCGCCACCCTGCTTTATTCGGGCCTGAAAAAAGTTTACATCCTCGTCGGCATCCACGCCTCGCTGCTGGATAAGTATCCCGTGCTGCCGATCGGCGGCGTCGTTTGGCTGATCCGGGATAATCTGCGGCTGCAAGGCGTGCCGCCGGAGCCGCGCTTGATCTTCACGGTCAACAAGCAGCTCGACTTCTTCGCCGGCGGCGAACTGCTGGGTGAGTCCTACAAACGCGCCGCCGATCCCGGGGCACGTCCGCAGGACCAGCGTTTCAGCAGCGCGGTGCTCGATTTCACCGAATACCGCGGTGGCGCCGGCCTGACGTACACGCCGATCAAGCAGGTGGACATCGATTTGAGCGGCGGATGGGATTTCCAGCGGGATTTCGATTACTACCGTGGCGACGCCACCAAGCAGTTCATCACGCACGGCGCCCCGTACGCGAAGCTCGAGGTGAGCGCGAGTTTTTAGGCCAGGCCACCGCGAAGCGGATCCAAAAAACGCGGTAGGATGGCTCTCCTGAGCCGATTCCTTGCTGTCTGGGAACCGCGCTGTTTGCGTGGCGCGACCCTACGCTCCGCAGGCTGCCAGACAGCAAGGGACCGGCTCAGGAGAGCCATCCCTACCTTTTTTTTTAGACGGCAGCTTCGCTGCTGGTCGGCGTGATGCCGCGGCGTTTGCATGGTGCGAGCCGACGCTCCGCAGGCTGCCAGACAGCAAGGGACCGGCTCAGGAGAGCCATCCCTACCTTTTTTTTAGACGGCAGCTTCGCTGCCTGCTGGCACGATACCGCGGCGCTCGCTTTCGATGGCCGCATAGTCGACGCGCTGCTCCCGGTTGGTCGCCCGGGTTCCAGCGGAGGCGACCCGATGCAGAAACGTCAGGCGCGCTGCTTCTTCGATCTCGCGCCATTCCGGGCGGACGAGCAACTCCAACCGCCCGCCCGCACGCACGAGCAACCCCCAACCCAACGGGATCTCATGCGTCTCCACCAGGTCCGGCTCGACCACCAGATAGTGCAGGTTCGCGGCCTGCCACTTGAGCATCGTCTCCATCTTCGTTTCGCCGTGCAGTTGGCGGGAAAGCGTGGCCAACTCCTTGAGCACTTTGCGGTAAGGCGCGTGGTTGGCCTGCTCCAGCGAATACGTGTCGTATTCCGGCCAGAGTCCGTCGCCGTGCCGCAGCGAGGGGTAATGAATTTTGAGCAATCGCTCCAGGGTGAGCCGCCGTTCCAGCAGCAGCTTCATTTTCTCGCGGAGTTGCGCGGCATTGCGGCAATCGCGGACGAGATCGGTGCGGTTGGCCTTGCACTCGAAAACGGCGGCCACTCCGATTGCCGCGACCAACCGGGAACGGTTCACCTGTAGCCGTGCGTCGCGCCGGATCTCGCGCCTCGTGCCCGGCCGGTAGGCGCCCACATCGAGCCGGAAGCGCAAATTAGGCAGGCTGACCTCACACCCGGCGATCGGATAGCCGTTTGCCTGCGCCCAGATGAGCGCGAGCCGTTTGAGTTCCAGGTGCGCGAGAGATTCGCCGGCCGCCACGGAGGCGAGCCTAGAGTGAAGCGCGGCGCGCAACAAGGCGGCAAATCCGGGCCGGCCCTGGAGAACGTCTGTAGCGGCGGTCTATGACCGTCGACGCCTGTAGCGGCAGTCTATGACCCTCGACGGCTGTAGCGGCGGTCTATGACCGTCGGCGGCGCGTCAATCCACGGGCAGAGTTCGACGGTCATAGACCGCCGCTACAGGCGCCGACGAATGCTTCCCGTGCAATAACACGTGACGCTTTCTTGAAGCTCTTTATCTTCCCAGGCATGACGCCCACCACCCGGTTTCGCGCTTTCGCTCTTGCCACTAACGGCATCCTCTTTGGCGGCTGGCCCCTGCCCGCCTTACGGGCCGAACAGCCGTTCTCACTCGCGACCACGCCCGGGAAGCTGCCGAAGGACATCGTCCCGCACACGTACGTTATCCACGTCAGCCCGGATCCCGCCACGCGTGCGTGCACCGGCAGCGAGACCATCGACATCGAGGTCCTCAACCCGACGTCCAAAATCGTGCTCAATGCGGCCGATCTGGAAATCACCAGCGCTAACCTGGGAAACCTTGAGGCATGTACATCCGCTTTCCCCCTCACCCCGCAACCAGACGCTGGCGAACAAACCGTCACCTTCCCGCTGCCAAAGGAACTGGCCGCCGGCAAATACCGCCTGGCGCTCGAGTTCCATTACACGCTCCACGACCTGCCGCAGGGCCTCTACCTCGAGCACTACAACGCGCCCAGCGGCCAGAAAACGATGCTCGCCTCCCAGATGGAGCCGACCGACGCGCGCCGCATGTTCCCCTGCTGGGATGAGCCCGCTTTCCGCGCCAGCTACCAGTTGAAGGTCACCCTGCCCCTGCCCGCGTGCGAAAAGTTCGAAGCCGTATCGAACATGCCCGTCACACAAGTGCACTCGAGCGTGGCTGGCCAGGGCGCCACCGGCACGCGGGAGTTTGATTTTGCGCCGACGCCAGCGATGGCCAGTTACCTCGTGGCGCTGGTCGCGGGTGAGCTCGAGGAAGTCAAAGGCGAAGCCGACGGCGTGCAAATCCGCGTCCTGACCACCGAGGGTAAGCGCGAATCTGCCCGTTACGCGCTCGATTGCGCGGAGAAAATCCTGACCTTCTACAACGACTACTTCGGCATCCATTATCCGTTGCCCAAGCTCGACGAGATCGCGGTGCCCGGCGGCTTCGGCGGCGCCATGGAGAACTGGGGTGCCATCGTTTACAACGAATCCATCCTGCTTTACGACCCGCAGACCAGTTCGGCCTCGGTCAAGGAAGACGTGTTCGCGGTCATGGCGCACGAGATGGCGCACCAGTGGTTTGGCGATCTGGTCACGATGGCGTGGTGGGACAATCTGTGGCTCAACGAGGGTTTTGCCTCCTGGATGGGCACGAAGACCACCGACCATTTCAACCCGGATTGGAACGTCTGGCTGCGCGCCAACGCCGCCAAGGAACGCGCCATGAACGACGACCAGCGCCGGACCACCCACCCCATCCAGCGGGAAGTAAAAACCGAACGCGATGCCATGAGCGCGTTCGACAGCATCACGTATCTCAAAGGCCAATCCTTTATCCGCATGCTGGAAAGTTACCTGGGCGCCGACGTCTTCCGGGACGGCATCCGCCGTTACATGGCGGCGCACAAGTTCAGCAACACGACCACGGCCGATCTGTGGTCCGCCTTGAGCGAGGCCAGCGGCAAACCGGTGCCCGCGTTTGCGCAAGGCTGGACCACCCAGCCCGGCTTTCCCGTGGTGCAACTGGCGGCTACTCCAGACCACGGGTTCACGCTCACCCAGCAGCGTTTCACCGTGCGCGATCCGAACGCCGCGCCGCTCGTCTGGCAGGTGCCGGTGGCGATCGAAGACGCGGCGGCTCCCGGCAAGACCGCCGTTGTCCTGATCCCCGACGCCAAACCGGTAAGCGTGCCGCCGGCCTGGGAGCAATCGGCCGCGCTCAAGCTCAACGCGGGCGATGTGGGCTATTACCGGAGCGAATATGCCCCGGCCGACTTCGATAAGCTGCTCGCGCTGAGCGGCAAGCTTGCGGCTGCCGACCGGCTGAACCTGCTGGGGGACACCTGGGCGTTGATGTTGGCAGGGCGGCAATCGGCCACGCGTTACCTCGATCTGTTGCACGCCATTCAGGATGACTCGACACCGGCGATCGTCGAACAGAACATCAACCGCTTACAAGATTTGCATGCGCTGCTCCTCGGCACGCCGGGTGAAGCAGCCTTCTGTACCTACGCCCGCGACTTTTTGCGGCCGCAGTTGCAACGGCTCGGTTGGGACGCCAAACCGGAGGAACTGACCACGGTCACGGAGCTGCGCGGCGAGCTGATTAGCGCCCTGGCCGACTACGGAGATGCCGACGTGACGGCGGAAGCTACTCGCCGCTTCGACGCCTTTTTGCAGGATCCTGTCAGCCTGCCCGGCCCGTTGCGGGCGAGTGTTTTTCACGCGGTCGGCATGACGGCCGATGCAGCGCGCTTCGAGCAACTGCACTCGCTGGCCGTGGCGGCAACCCGCACCGAAGATAAGTACCGTTACTACAGCGCGCTTGGCGCTGTGGCCGATCCGGCCTTATTGCAGAAGGCGCTGGCCATCACGCTGACCGATGAAGCCCCGATGGCAGTCCTGATGCGCTCGCTGATCCCGGCGGCGTTCCGGGGCGATCATCCCGACGTGGCCTGGGCGTACATGAAAGAGCATGCCGGCCAGACGCTTGCGCGGGTGGCGGCCTTTAGCGGCACCCGGTTGTTTAGCAGTTACGCGAGCCCGTTCGCGAGTGACGCCCGAGCAGACGAGTTCGCGGCGTTTGTGGCCACCATCCCGCAGTTGGCCCACTCTGTCGACGTGGCGCGCGATATTGAGGGCATCCGCATCCGCGCGGACGTGAAGACGCGGGAACTCGGCAGCATCGATCAATGGCTGGCCGCGCACCGCAGCCCTGACGCTGCTAACGCGATCACCGTCGGTGCGCCCCCGAAGTAGATGCTTCCAAAAAAAGGTAGGGATGGGTCTCCGACCCGGTACCTGACTGTCTGGAGACCCTGCTGGTAATTGGGTGGCGCCGAGCCAATGGTACGTTCCCTGACAGCAAGGGAGCCTGGATGGCGCCGCTCCGGCAGGCGAAGCGCCCGCCCTACAATTCTGGGCATGCTTGCCAGCTCCCATTGCCCCCAAGCAGCCTAGCGGCGGCCGCGGCCTTATAACCCAAGGTAGGGATGGCTCTCCGAGCCGGTCTCTTGCTGTCCGGGAAGCATCCCGTTGACTCGGCGCGACCCGATTACTAGCAGGGTTGCCAGACAGTCAGGGACCGGCTCAGGAGAGCCATCCCTACTTTGGGTTAGGACTCCTCTTCCTTTGCCACCCGGAAATCGACCTGGCGCTTGAACGTATCCACGTTCGCCACCGCGACGTTAATGTGGTCGCCGATCGCGTACACTTTCTTCGTCCGCTTGCCGATGAAACGCAGTCGGACATTGTCGAACTGGTAAAAATCGTCGTCCAGCTCCGAGACGTGCACGAGGCCGCTCAAGACAAAGTCGGGTAACTCCACCAGCAGGCCGTAGTTCCGCACGTCCACGACCACGGCGGGGAACGTGGTGGGTTCGTCGCCGGCTTCGTCGAGGCGCTCGTGCAGCAGATTCTGGAAGTACTCGAGCTTCTTGAGCTTGACCGACTCCCGCTCGGCGTCGGCCGCAACGCGTTCGGTCATCGAGATGTGCGCGGCCACCGCGGTCAGTTCCGCCGCACCCAGGCGCGCCCGTTTTTCTTCGCCCGCCAAGAGCGCCAGGGCCCGGTGGACGACGAGATCGGCATAGCGCCGGATGGGACTGGTAAAATGCGTGTAGTTCACCTTGGCCAGGCCGTAGTGACCCTGCGGCGAGGTATCGTACGCCGCGCGTTTGAGGCTCTTGAGCAAGCCCAGTTTAACCGCCTGCTCCTCGGGCTGCCCCTTCACCGCGCGCAAGAGCTTCTGCATCTCCGCGCGCTGGGTCAGATCGCCCACGCGATAATCGTAGCTCTTGACGAAGTCCCGGAACTCCAGCAAGCGGTCGGCGTCGGGATCTTCGTGGATGCGGTAGATCGCCGGCACCTGCCGATTCTTGAGCTCGCGCGCCACCACCTCATTGGCGGCCAGCATGAACTCCTCGATCAACTGGTGCGATATGTCGTTCTCGACCTTCTCCAGCCGGTTCGGTTTGCCATTCTCGTCCAGGTAGACCTTGACCTCCGGCATGTCGAGATCGAGCGAGCCGTTGCGAAAACGGTTCTCCCGCAGCAAGGACGCCAGTTTCCACGCCCGATGCAACTCGCGCGCCACCGGCGACGCCTTCGCCGGCCCTTGCAGCAACGCCAGCGCCTCCCGGTACGTCAGCCGCGCCGCGCTGCGGATGACCGTGCGCGCAAACCGCACCGCCTTAATCCGCCCGCCCGCCGCAAAGTCGATAAACACCGAGTACGTCAGCCGATCCACCTGCGGCCGCAACGAACACACCCCGTTGCTCAACCGCTCCGGCAACATCGGGATGACGCGGTCCGCCAGGTACACGCTGTTACCCCGCGCGTAGGCCTCGCGGTCCAGCACGCTGCCCGCTTGCACGTAGTGGCTCACGTCGGCGATGTGCACGCCCAGCCGCCAGCCGCCTCCAGCCAACTCTTCGACCCGGATGGCATCGTCAAAGTCCCGCGCATCGTCCGGATCGATCGTCAAAATAAAATCGCGCCGCAGATCTTCGCGCCGCACCGACTCCGCCTCGTCGACCGTTTCCGGGATCTGCTCCGCCGCCTGCATCACGGGTTTCGGGAACTCTTCGGGCAGGTGGTACTTGCGGACGATGGACAGCATGTCCACGCCCGCCTTCGACGCGGGTCCCAGCACCTCGACGATCTTGCCCTCCGGATTGACGTGCCGGCTTTCCCACGGCTCGAGCCGCACCACCACTTTGTCGCCGACATCCGGCTGCTTCGGCAGCACGGTTTGCCCGGGGTGAACGTAGATGTTGTGGATGAAACGCGGGTCATCCGCGACCACGTAGAAAAACTGCTTCGAACGCTGCAGCGTGCCCACCACCGTCTCGTTCGCCCGGTGGAGGATGCGGATCACGCGCCCTTCCCGCCGCTGCCCGGCGCCCGGCCCCCGGTACCGCCGGCCGCGCGCATCGACGAAGCCTTCCTGCATCACCCGCGCCAGCACGCGGTCCCCTTGCAGCGCGGTCCACGTATTTTCGGCGGCAATGAACAAATCCGGCTGTCCGGCGGTCTCGTTGATGACGAAGCCGAAACCTTTGTCGTTGAAATGAATGACGCCCGGGAAAAGATCGGCCGTATCCGGCAACACGTAGCGGACCTTCTTGATCCGCGCGACAGCGCCCCCCTGCTCCATGGCCCGCAGTGCTTCCTTCACCCGCGGCCGGTCGTCGGCGGAGAGGCCCAGCTTTTTGGTCAGCTCAACTTTGTCGAGCGGCTGGTATTTGGGCTGCGCGAGAAGCTTGAGTATCTTGCCGCTGAGATCGTCCGCGGCGCCCGGCGTTGCTTTCATGAAATGCTGTAACTCAAATACTTGCGCCGGTTTCCGCGCCGCGGCTCCAGCTTAGCCGAACTTCCCCGCCAGAACAACACGCACAACACGCGCGTCCATCGGCAGCCGGCGTTTTAGAAAAGATTCCGTGAATTGTGACGGAAAACATCCGTCGTTTGCCATTAACGTCCTTTCCAGCCATGCATGTTTCCGACCTCCGCGGGATCCTCCAATACATTCCCCGCTTCCGCGACCGCACCTTTGTCATCGCCATCGACGGCGAAATCATCGAGTCGGATAATTTTTCCAATCTTCTGCTCGATCTGGCGGTCCTCCGCTCCCTCAACATCAAGGTCGTGCTCATCCACGGCGCCCGCCACCAGATCGAGGAACGCGCCGCCGCCCTCGGCACGGCGATCAGCAATGCGGACGGCTCCGGCATCACCGACGAGGAGACGCTCAAAATCAGCCTGGACGCCGCTACCCGCCTGACGCACGAGATCATGGAGGGGCTCACGTCGGTGGATCTGCGCGCGGTCTACGCCAATGCCATCATCGCTTATCCGGCGGGCATTCTCGGCGGCGTCGACCAGCTTTTTACCGGCAAGGTCGAGCGAGTCGATACCAAGAGCCTGGAGCTGTTTCTCGAGCAGGGCATGATCCCGGTGCTGCCGCCGCTGGGCTTCGACGGCGACGGCAAGACCTACCGCATCAACTCGGACACCGTGGCCGTGGAGGTGGCCGAGGCGTTGCGCGCGGCCAAGATCATTTTCCTCTGCGAGAGCGGCAGCCTGCGGGTGGACGGCCAGTTGGTGCGCCAGCTTTCCGTCGAGGAGG
>CAXUFU010000105.1:0-7825 GCA_964250275.1 uncultured Chthoniobacterales bacterium
GTGTCGCCGTAGCCGTAGTGCCCGGTGCCGATCTTGGGCGCGTCATACGCCACCGGGGCGATGACGTGAAGCTGCACGTTGGGCACGACGCCGTAGTTGATCTCGACGTGCGGCCCGTCGCCCAGCCAGCCAGCGGTGGTCTTGAAGTCCATTGAGGCTACGTAAAATTCCCAGTGCTGGTAGTCTACCGGCTGCGGGTCGTCCGTCAGAAAGGGAGGCCCAGCTAGCACCACGACTGGAAAGACCGCCAACCACAAGATCGCCAGGGTTAATAGCCGCCGGTCCCGTCGCATAATCGCGCGCTTTGAGATACTGAAAGTTTTACCCGGTCGAGTGAGAATCTGTTTAGCTCGGTGAGCACTTTGTGTTTCGCCTTTCATCATCGCCGGAAGATGCTGGCGGTCGCGGACCGGATACCGCGCCGATGAACAGCCATGCCACTTCTCCGGGGCAGGAGATTTTCGCTGCGGCACTGAAATTGGGCTGCACGTCTTTCGGCGGACCGGTAGCGCACGTAGGCTATTTTCATGAGGAATACGTGCGGCGCCGCCACTGGCTTTCGGAAGCAGCCTACGCCGATTTGGTGGCGCTTTGCCAGTTTCTTCCGGGACCAGCCAGCAGCCAATTAGGTTTTGCGATTGGTTTGCTCCATGGAGGAATCCCAGGCGGTTTCCTGGCTTGGCTGGGCTTCACGCTTCCTTCAGCGGTCATCATGACGCTCTGCGGGTACGGTCTGGCCGCCGCCGGTGATGTCAGCCACGCCGGCTGGCTCCAAGGACTCAAGCTGGCGGCGGTCGGCGTCGTGGCACAGGCGGTGTGGAGCATGGCGGCCAAGCTCTGCCCGGATCGCGTTCGGGCCTCCGTGGCGCTGGTGGCCGCCGGCGCGATCTTGGGGTGTGCCACGGCCTGGGCGCAGATGGCCGTCCTGGCTGCGGGCGCGGTGTTCGGCCTCACCTTCCTGCGGCGGCACAATGCGTCTGCCAGCCAGCCGGACGAGCCCCTGCGCGTTCCGGGCTGGAGCCGGCGCGCGGGGCTGGTGAGCCTGGCGGTATTTTTCGGGTTGCTCTTGGGCCTGCCGATCTGGCGCGCCGCCTCCGCGGGTCCGGCTGTCGGGGTTTTCGACAGTTTTTTTCGCACCGGATCGCTGGTCTTCGGTGGCGGCCATATCATTCTGCCACTGCTGGAAGCCGACACGGTGGCTCCCGGCTGGGTCAGCAATGATCGCTTCCTGGCCGGGTACGGCCTCGCCCAGGCGCTGCCGGGACCGCTTTCGACCTTTGCCGCTTATCTCGGGACGATCTTGCGCCCCCCGCGGCCGAGCGGCTGGATGGGCGCGTTGCTTTGCCTGGCAGCGATTTTCCTTCCCTCCGGCCTGCTGGTCCTGGGTGTCCTGCCTTTCTGGGAAAACCTGCGGCAGCGCGCCGCCGCGCAGGCGGCTTTGCGCGGCGCGAACGCGGCCGTCGTCGGGCTGCTCCTCGCGGCGCTCTATCAGCCGGTCTGGACGAGCGCCGTCCACGCTCCTGCGGATTTCGTGCTGGCGTTGGTGGTCTTTGGCTTGCTCGTCTTCTGGCGATGTCCGCCCTGGTTGGCCGTTGGCCTGGCGGCAGCGGGAGGCGAATTGTTCCTCCAGGGGTAAACAACGCCGGCATGTGGACTGCCATCGACCAGAACGTGCCGGGGGACGAAGCAAGAAGAGCGCGCGCCTTACCTCGCGGGAGACGCGGTGGCGGCTGGAACAGGATTTAAACTAGAGGAGGGAGCGGGAGTCGGGGTAAGAACAGGGCTGGAACTGGTTGTGGGGAGAGGCGTCTCGGTGTTGCCCTCGTCGAGGTAGTCCACTCCGGCGTAGTGGGTAATCTGGAGGTACTGTTTCCACGCCGAGATTTTGCTGGCGCGGCCGGTCTCCAGACGCTCGGTCCGAGGAGGCGCCGGGGTGGGGGCGGCGTCCGGATGAGCCAGAGCTTCACGCAGGAGCCGGCCGTTCATGTGCGGCGCGTACTCCGGGTGAAGAATGTGCAGGATGGTGGGCGCGAGATCGGTGTTCGCGCTGGGCAGTTCATCGCGGAAGCCGTGCTGGAAGCTCGGGCCGTTAGCGACGAGCGTGTTATGCATCTCGTACCGGCTAAGCGACGCGTGGCTGCCCTGGCCTGGGCGGCGTTCGCCGTCGGAAAACATCAGCCCCGGGAAGCCGTCGGCGCTCTTTTCGTCGATCCAGCGTAATACAACCGCGACATCCGGCTCCTGGCCGGAATCGACGTGGATCGCGCTCATCGGGAACGTACCCGGCAACGAGGAGCCGTGGCCGAGAGTTTCGCTGCCATCCTTCGAACGGTCCTGCGTAAAAATGACCCCGGCGTATTCCGTCTGCTGGAGGTGCTCGGCCAGGCGACGAACCACGGCCGGGTCATGCCCGATCACGTAGAGGTAAACCGTACCGCCCAAGCCGACCGCCAGCACTTGGTCTTTCGCGGGTTCCGCGTGGAACTCACGGACGACGTTGAAGCCGCCGTCCGCGAGATCTTTGGCCACGTCGACTTGCCGGCTGATGGTGGAAAAGCCGTGGTCGGAGACGACGAACACGTCCGTCGAGTCGCGCCAGCCGCGTTGCTCGAGGGTGGCGAGCACCGCGGCGAGGTTGGCGTCGTCGTTCGCCAGGGCTTTGAGAGCTTGGGGAGAATCAGGGCCGTAGCGATGTTGGGTAAAATCGGGGTCGCTCATCCAGAGCAGAGAAAACCTGGGCAGTTCCGCTTGCCAGAGCGCCTGGGTGAGGGCGTGGGTGGTCCAGGCGTCCTCGTCGACGTTGGGCAGCCGGATGTCGGGCGGGAAGGAGGAACCGAGGATGCGTTCAAGATCCTTGCCGGCTTCTTCGGGCAGCGTTTTGCCGCTGAAGAAATTGACGTTTTCCGCGGCGAGGCTGCCCGCGTCCGGCCGCTGGCCGCGATCCTGCAGGACGACTACCTGCTTGGTGCCCGCAACTACCGTGCGCTCATGGAAGCCGTGCAGGATTTCCGCCACGGTCGGGCAGCGGATGTAATGGGGGGTGGCGCTGTCCTTGTCGCCGACGCGGATGGACTCGAGTTCCTCGGTCGCGATCGACCGATAGGGGTCGATGTAGGGCCGGTACTCACGGTTGCCGATGATCGAGCTGGTGCCCGGGTAGCAGCCGGTGGCCATGGCAGTGCCGTTGACTTCTGTGCTGCTGGGAAAGACGCAGTGATGGTGCGCGAAGAAGACGCCGTCATGCGCCAGCTTGAAGAGGGTGGGAGTGGCTTCCTCTGTGATGGAGTCCGGGCGCAAGCCGTCCCAGACCATGACGACAACATGCTCGGCGTGGGCGTTGGGGGCAACCGGGGCAGGGCCGGCTCCTTGGGCCGGGAGGAGGGCAGGTAATGAGATTGAAAAGGCAGCCAACGCGGCCAAGCCGACGGCAGCACGCGGGAGAATGTTCATGAGCGTTGTCTGTGACTCAACGCGTTCAGCCAGTCAGCGCAAGCCGTAATACTTGGCCGGGCAAGTCGTCCACGCGCCGGTACTTCGGCTGGACCCGCACCAGCGGTTCCCAGAGCGCTTTTGCGTCAGATGGTGTTCGGTGCGTTGGATTTAGCGGAGTTGAAGATGACCAAACTGTCATGGTGCGAATCTTGTCATGCCAGGACAAGCGCGCATGATGCAAAGCGTGCCCCAGGTCAATCTCCCCCGGTTTTCCGGAACGCCGATGCACTTTTCCGCGGGCAGCGCTGCCCCTGTTCACGCGGGTTTGCTCCCCGTGGCGCGGTCCGGCGTCGTGCGCTCGAGCCAGTCACAACTTGCCTTATGGCGATCCGCGCCGTTTCGGGCAGTGTGTGCCGGCCTGGTCCTCCTGACGCTCTTTCGCCTTTGGTATTGCACCCAGCTCGAGCTGGTCGGCGACGAAGCTTACTACTGGGTGCAGTCCCGCCATCTGGACATGTGCTATTTCGACAAGGGGCCGGCGGTCGCCTGGACGATCGCCGCGGGCAGGGCGCTCTTCGGCGACACCGTTTTCGGCGTGCGGTTCTTTGCCGTGCTGCTTTCGGCGGCCACCAGCGTGTGGCTCTTCATCCTCGCGCGCCGCCTCTTCTCGGATCGGGTGGCGCTCGTGGCCGTCCTCTTGGCGACGATCATGCCGATGATTGCGGTCGGCAGCATTCTCATGACGATCGATCCGTTGAGCATGTTTTTCTGGACGGTCGCCGCCGGTGCGTTTTGGCAGGCGAAAGATCAAGACGGAATTTTTTGGTGGCTGCTGGCCGGGGTGCTCGTTGGTCTCGGCATGTTGGCAAAATACACGAACACGGCCGAGCTCTTGAGTTTCGCGCTTTTCTGCGCCTGGTGGCCGCCGGCGCGCAAGCATTTCTGGCAGCCGGGCTTCGGCTTGATGCTGCTGGCCACTTTGCTGGTGTCGCTGCCCGTCTTCATCTGGAATGCAGGACACGGTTGGGTCACCTTGCGCCACCTGGCGGAACGAGGAGATTTGGTTAGCGGCTGGGGTGTTCATCCGCTGGAGTTCCTGAAGTTTGTGGGTGGCCAGCTCGGGGTCATATCCCCCTTGCTCTTCACCGGGATCATGGCGGCGGTCGTTGCAGGGACCCGTACCCGGGCCAGGTCCCCGCAAATCCGGTTTCTGCTTTGCCTGTTCCTGCCGTTGTTCATCGGGTACGCCGTGTTGAGCTTGCACCGCGCGGCCCAGCCGAACTGGACGGCTCCTTGCTATCTGGCCGGTGTGATCCTGCTGGCGGCGTGGTGGCCGGGCTGGAGCGCGGCTCATCCGCGGTGGCGGTGGCTCGGCGGCGCCACGATCGGCTTAGCGCTCCTGGAGACGATCGCCCTGCATAACACCTTGTGGTTGCACCTGCCGCCGGGTAAGGACCCTCTGGACCGCGCTCGCGGGTGGAAAAATCTGGCGGCACAAGTCGCGCAGCTCCAGGCCGCGCAAGGGGCAGAGATCCTGGTCGCGCGCACCTATATGACCGCGAGCTTGCTTTCGTTTTACCTGCCAGGCAAACCTTTCGTTTACCTGCCGCCGACGCGAGCAGTGGAGAACCAATTCTTCTTCTGGCCGAAATACCGGCGCGATGCCGCCCTGGACCGCGGCGCCTTGTTTGTCAGCGAGTCTCCGTTGCTGCCGCGGGGCCTGCTGAATGATTTCGGCCGGATCGAGCCCCTCGGCACAATCTCTCCGCAAGCGGACGGACGCACGCTGCTCAAGTACCACCTGTTTGTCTGCCGTGAGCTGCGCCCGGCCAAGGCCAGCCCTACTGCGAACCTCGACGCCGTCGCGCGTTAACCAGCGCATGCTGTACTCAATAGTCATTCCCTTCTACAACGAGGAGGGCAACATCGCCTCCGTCCTGGCCGAAACGCGCCGCACCAACCCGCAGGCGGAAATCATCGCCGTCAATGATGGCAGTACCGACTCGACCGAAGTGCTGCTTTGCGCTCATCGGGACGTGCGCGTGCTTTCTTTGCCGAAGAACCTGGGGCAGAGCGCGGCGCTTTACGCCGGCTTGCTGCACGCCAGCCACGAGGTTTGCGTCCTGCTGGATGGCGACGGACAAAACGACCCGGCCGATATTCCGCGGCTGCTCTTGCATTTGGCAGATTACGACGTGGTGTGCGGTTACCGCCGCCAACGGCACGAGAGCTGGCAGGTCAAACTCGCCTCCCGCATCGCCAACCGGGTGCGCCAGGCCATTACTCGCGACGGCGTTCGCGACGCCGGTTGCACCCTGAAGGCCTTGCGCCGCGAGCATCTCGCTTACGTGGTTCCCTTCAGCCAGATGCAGTGCTATATGGTGGCCATGCTGCGGCAGGCGGGTTTGCGCATTCATGAGGTGCCGGTCAATCACCGCGCGCGGCGGGTGGGTCGTTCCAACTACACGATCGCGCGCCGGGCATTCGGTGGCGTCTGGGACCTCATCGGTATTTACTGGCTCCTGCGCCGGCGCATCGCGTGGCCGGCGGGCTTCCTGCGTGTGGCTCCGCTCGCCTGTGACCGGGTAAAACGGCTCCAGGTAGGTGACCCTGCCATGGGCGGCGACTTGGCCGCCTTGCGGCGCGCGCCCGCTCCGGTGAGATGACGCGGTGGTTAGCCTGCCTAGCGGTTTGTCTCCTCTGGGCCGGCATTTACCTGCCGGGTTTAGGCGCGCTCGATCTCAAGGGCGAAGAACCGCGCCGTGCTTTGCCGGCCATCCACATGCTCAGCAGCGGCGATTGGCTCGTGCCACGCGTGGGCGCCGCGCCTTACCTGAGCAAGCCGCCTTTGCTCAATTGGCTCATCGCGGTCAGCTTCGGGTTGGCCGGTATCCAGCCATGGACGGCGCGGCTGCCTTCCGCCGTGGCCGTGCTGGCGCTCGGCCTGGTGGTCTCGACCCAGACAAGGGCATGGTTGGGGCCGGGCGGTGCGCTGCTCGCGGCGGTGTTTTGCCTGACGAATATCGCCACGATGGAAACGGGCCGGTTGGCTGAGTTGGAGGCGGTGTATTGTTCGCTTACCGGCATCGCCCTCGTCCTCTGGATCACCGCCTGGCTAAAACACGCCAAGCCCAAGCGTCTTTGGCTGCCGAGCGCGGTTTTCCTTGCCTTGGCGATGTTGGAGAAAGGGCCGGCGCATCTGCTTTGCTTCTACGCTGTCGTCGTCGGCACGCTAGCTTGCGCCCGGGAGTGGCGGACGCTTGGGCAACCGGCACACTTTGCGGCGCTCGCGCTCGTCTTCGGCGGCTTCGCGGCTTGGGCAATTCCTTGCGCGCGTGCCGCGGCGGCGGAATCCGCGCAGGGTGTCTGGAGCTTCTGGGGTCATCAACTCGTTTCCCACTCGGCCACGGCGCAGTTTCACTTCTACGCTTGGCTGCAGAACATCCCGCGCGGGTTGGCTGCCCTTTTACCCTGGACAGTGTTCCTCCCGCTCCTCTGCCGCCGCGGGCTCGCCGCCGGTCTGGGCGCGGCCGGTCGTGAGGCGGCGCTCATCGATGGCGCCCGGATCGGTACCGGCGCGATGTTTGTGCTTATCAGCCTCCTCCCAGCGGCTTCGCCGCGCTATGCTTACCCCCTCATCGTGAGTGCTTGCCTGCTGCTGGCGCGCGTGCTCAGCGTTAGGCCGCACGGCCCGGCATCTGTCCCGCGGTGGGTGCTTGCTGGTTGGCGGCAGACAAACCTGCTTTTTCTCGGCGCGACCATGCTCGGCGCGGTTTGCCTCCCCTTCTACGCCGGCAACGCGCGAGTCATACCCGCCGCCTTGGTTCTCTGCCTCACCGGTGCGGCGACCGCAGTCTGGCTTTGTAGTGGCAGGCCCACGGATGCGACGCCGTTGGGCTTCTCGAGCGGAGTGGTGATGGTTCTGCTGACCGGCATTTACGTCGCCGCGGTGATCCCGCGGATCAACGCGGCCAAGCTGCACGGTTCGCGCCGGATCGCGACCGAGATCCGGCAGGCACTGCCGCCGGACGCAGTGTTGTGGGTCGAGGAAAGCCGATATTGCCCGTTCTGGTATTATCTCGAGCCGCGGGTGCGATACTTCAGCGCGGCGGACAAGGTGCCTGCGACGGCCCGTTATTTTCTGCTCCCGGAAAAGAGGCTCGATCCAGGAGGAGCCGGCGGCAGCGTCTCGCCGGAGGCGTTGCACGCTCCTATCTTGCTGGCCCGCGTCAACGATGGCGGCGACACTTATCGAGTGCTGACGCGACAAGTGGAAAACCACCAATGAGCACCTACGGAAGCATGCGAGCGCGACTTACCTCGCATCGCGCTTAAGAGATCCTATCCTTTTAGAGGGTGAAGCAAAACTGTGGCCGGCAAATGCTCCGGCTGT
>CAXUFU010000106.1:0-7512 GCA_964250275.1 uncultured Chthoniobacterales bacterium
GGGGATGCGTGTGCGGGGTAACGCCCATCCCGCGGCTGGGGTAGGGCCCGTCCTACAACTCGGAGGCCGCCTCCGCGAAGGGCAATTGGCTACAGTTTTTCTTAGTCTGCCGCTAGCGTGCCGGTCTACCGGGCTACCGATCCAGTGGGCGTGAGCGGACCAGGACGCTCTCTCGTGCTTGCGTCGCTGCAATTTCCGGCTAAAGATGTCTCTCTCTGCGTTCTCCCGCGAACCGCAGGGGGGCAAAACGGGTGGACCTCCGGGCTTTTTAGCCGGGGGGGAGCAGCGTAACGCCCACGGTTGCAGGCGGTTCGGGGTCTTAGCTCAGTTGGTAGAGCGCCTCAATGGCATTTTTAGGCTACCCGAAAGTGACCTAGTTTGACTGATCAGGCCACGAGTGGACAGGAGCTGCCCCCACGGAGTGATCTTCAAAAATCAGCTTTTGCTGAATTGTGGCTCTGAGTGGACGGCAGTGGACCGAATAATTTTCAGGTGGGGGACCAAGCGGGGGGACCACCCCGAGAGGCGGTGAGAATCTGTATTGCTCGGGTCGCTGAGCGTAAAGTAGACTGTCCGGAGCCAAAACAAGTATGAGCGAGCACGACAAGGAACCGGATGACGAATTGCATGAAGCCCTCTCGGGAGGCAAGGGGCCAAAAATCGTACGATTTATGCTATCATGTTTGGGCGGTGCAATCCCACTCGTTGGTGGCGCTCTTGGCGCTGGAGCAGGAGCATGGTCCGAAGCGGAGCAGGACCGCGTCAACAGGTTATTTGAGCAATGGCTAAGGATGCAGCGAGATGAGATGGAGGAGATCGGCAAGACTCTCTTCGAGGTCTTCATTCGTTTGGATAAGACGGACGAGAAAGTGAATGAACGAATTCAGAGCCCTGAATACTTGGCTCTGATCAAAAAGTGCTTCCGAGACTGGTCAGCAGCAGAGAGCGAGGACAAGAGAAAGCTCGTACGCAACTTGCTTGCCAATGCTGCTTCCTGTGCACTTGTCACGGATGACGTTGTCAGATTGTTTATTGAATGGATTGACCGATACAGCGAAACTCACTTCAAGGTAATTAGCTGCATCTACCGGCACCCGGGATTTACTCGACAGGACATCTGGGACGATCTTTACGAGACTGCCGTCCGCGACGACTCGGCTGAGGCTGATTTGTTTAAACTGATCATTCACGATCTCAGCGTAGGACACATCATTCGCCAGCATAGAGAAGTCGATTACCACGGCCGATTCGTGAAACAGGCACGCAAGCCAAGAGGCAGCTCCGGTTCCTTCCTTGCGTCTGCTTTTGATGACGAGAAACAATACGAACTCACCACTCTCGGCCGACAGTTTGTTCATTACACAATGAACGAGATTGTGCCAAAGCTTCAGAGTGGCGATGCATGATCGTAGTCGTGTCAGGACGGTTGGCAGCCTCCACGAACTTGTCACTACGCCGTTCAGGGACGGCATCAACGCCCTTTGCTGGCAGCGCACGTTGCCCGGCGACTTTCACGAGATTGTCGAAGGGCTTCCGGCCGGTGAGGGCATCGTCCCTACGGATGAAGATCAACTCGCAAGCCTCACCTTGGGCGATGCGGGCAAGATCGCCTGCGACATCCTGCTGACCGACTTGGCGAGTCTGCGCGCATACGACCTCCAGCCCGAGCTGACTGCGTGTATGGCAGCGAGCGCCAAGCGCCCGAAGGACTGTTCCACACCGACGTGCACTCCTGGCACGTGGACACCGCCACCGTGCCGGCCGACACCCACCTGTGCACCTACGCGGGCGCGTGTTCGGAAGGGTTGCCCAACGAGCAAGCCCAGCGCCGGGTGGACGTGCCGGGGACCCGCGCCGAGTTGCTGCGCCTCTACGGCGGGAAAGATGACGCTGGCTTTCGCGAGTACCTGGCCGACTGGTTCTACGACCTGCACTACGTGCCGCTGCCCAGCGCGCAGCCTTACAGCTTCGGCACAGGCAATCTGTGGCGCATCGCCATTGATTATCCCGGCTGCCCGGTGCCGCCTTGCGTCCACCGCGCGCCGCTGACGCTGCCGGGCATGGAGACGAGGCTACTGCTGATTAGCTGAGGACGCCGCCGGATGGTCACTGTTGTCCGGTGGCGGAATCAGCGGGCAGTTGGACGATAGAGAAGGATAGCGGACAATGATTCTGTGAAAGCGATTGCCAGATTCAGCACGCCCGAGGAAGCGCATCTCTTCCGGATGCGCCTCGGAGCGGCTGGTATCCGGGCGTTTGTGCAAGACGAGCACATCGTCCAATTGGATTGGCTTTTCTCGAACGCCATCGGCGGCGTGCGGGTTCAAATCGCTGACTCCGATGTGGAAGCGGCCGAGGAATTTCTTGTGGCGGACTCGCCGCAACCCTGCGTGGATGCGGTCGATGTGGTTTGTCCTTCCTGCGGCTCTCACCAGACCGCTCCCGACGAGTCGTTTCGGCGCTGGGCATTCCTCAGCTTGCTTCTCCTCCACATTCCTCTACCCATTGGCCGGCGGCGCTGGCGTTGTTTTGCCTGTAAGCGGGTTTTCACGGTTGCGCGCGCCTCATCCGAGTGACTGTCGCCATCCGTTCAACCATTGGCGTCTCCTGTGAAGATTCTCGCTCTGGCAGCCATCGTATTCTACCGGCGATTCCTGTCTCCGTGGAAGGGATTTTTTTGCGCATACCGAGTCCACACCGGCCACGCGTGTTGCTCCGCGCTGGGCTTTCGGGCCGTGAGACGGTACGGCGTGCGGCACGGTCTCGACGTCCTGCGCGGACGGTTTGAGCGTTGTGGCGATGCCCACAGAAAATATCGGGTGGCGAACCGTTTCCGCGAGGCGGGTCACTGCGATATCCCGGATGTGTCCTGCGATCACGGAGACTGGGATTGTCTGAGTTCGGTCTGCGACGCAGCTTCGTGCTTTGACCTGCCCTGCAATAGCGGGGTTTGGTGGGGACAGAAGCGCAAGGCGCAGAAAGATAAAAATGCTTCTACTGACGCCCAGCAGAACAGAAATCGCGGCGGGGAGATAAGCACCGGGAACACGACGTTTGGCCGGTTCGCTGGCGGCGCGAGCAACTTGGCGGCTCTAGCTGCGGTTTCCGCGTCGAATTGCGAGCGCATCGGAACGCGTATTGGATCTCACCCTCTTGCAGGAACGGACGCCATGGCTTTTTTTTTCGGATGACAGCGCCGGCAAAATCGGTTGAGCAACTCGACACCCGACTGCGTGAGTTGCTCGAACTGGCAAAACGAGCTTTTGTCGGACCGGCTCCTTTCACCTTCCCAGAGCCTCTTTCGGAAATACGGAGTGTAATCGCCAGCTGGCAGAGCCACCTCGGGTTCGACAATTCTGAGCGAAAACCGTTCTGGAAGTGCGTCGTAGCGCTCGATGAAGCCCGATCTGATTTGGCCTTGGTACAAACGTTGACGGACTTGGTGAGCCGCGCAACCCAAATCCCACCTGGGCCGCTAGTGAAATTGTTCCGGGAATCACGAAATCCGAAGTTTCCGCCGAAGGACAGAGCTGCCTTACACGACCTTGCCAATCGACTTGATGAGTATCCGCGCGAATTTCCAATAAAATGGGAATTATATACTGAGCTTCTCGGGCACATTCGCTCTGACCTCCGAGCAAAAACACTTGAACGTTCCCTTGACCAACTCTCTCCCGTACAACGGCAACTTGTCGATTACGCCGCTCATGTTGAGTTCTTATATGAGCATCGTTTGTGGAATGATCTGTACTTCGATGCGTTACTTGCTCTTTTGTACGACCTCGTCTTCCCCTTGGAAAACGAGTCATTCTTTAAGATGATGCAAAAGGTCGTCGAGTTTCGCGCGCCGACTACGCGAGGAATGAGAAAATATCAAGATGCAAGGAATGTAGCTATCCGAAAGACAAATTAAAGAAGGCGGGAAGCAGGACTTCCGGAGCTGACACCAGATGAACGCGCGAAGGCGGAGGCTACCTATCTCCGCAAGAAAATGAAGCATTGGGTCCACTGAACGCGCGGCGGCCTGCCGATTTCCTTGTCGGTTTTGGAATCGTTTCTTTTCGGATACGAGAGCGTCGCGTTCGGCCGTGCCTTGCCGGTGAGATCGACAGACCTCTCGCGTGACATTCCCCGCCGCCTTTCCGAGGCAGTCTCGGATATTTGCGTGACAAAATTAGGGGCGAGCCCGCGTGTTCGATCAGGCTCTCGATGCGCATGTAGAACGAGGTCAATTAGCCGTCGAGAACACTAGCAAACTCAAGACTCACTCAAAGCGGACTGGAGCCCCCCGGGAAGATCGGGAATCCGTCGAAGATTGAGAAGAAAGTTTCGTGTGTTGCCGGCGAGCGACGCACGGGAGTACCGCCGTCCGCTATCGCCCTCGGCTACAAACCAACTAAGAGAACTCAAATGAAACACACGATTGAGAAACTCCGGCGTCTGACGCTGGGTCCGGAAGTCATCGCCGAGATGCTCTGGAAGCTTGGCAGCGGCATCCCTGAGGCGGGCCCTGCTGCGGACTACGAACCCTCGCCGTACCACGAGCCCAGCGCAGTTACTCGTTACGCGGGCGCGATCACGATTGCGACCGCTCTGGTCACCCTGTTGGCTCACCACGTCATCGAACTGAACATCCGTATGTACCGCGATGATAACACGTGCTTCGCCGAACACTCGGTTGACTCTCCCAAGGCCGATGACGCGTCGGCCCGCAAGACGACTGCACTGGCGATTGCCTCGGCCCTCATGAAGGGCGAAGGCCTCGGGATCAACATCTCCTCGCGGCTCTTCGTCTAACCAACCTAGGTAGAACCAGCCGCAACCAGCGCCGGGACGGTTTAACAGCCGTCCCGGCGTCTTGGTCGGAATCGCGGTTCAACTAAAATTGATCCTTTGACGAAATGAAGAAGTCCACCCTTTCGACCCCGTCGAAGCCGGGCCACCCGCCGACGGAACACGCCAGTGCGGAGTCGCGCCTCGGGTACTCGACGGCCGGTGCGGCCAAAATGTTGAGCGTGTCCTGCCGGACGATTGCCCGATTGACTAAGGCCGGTCACCTCCACCCTAGCAGAGTCCTGCGCCGGCCCATTTACAGCCACGCCGACTTGGTTCGCTTCCTTGATTCAACCTCGAACTGGGGCGCGGTTTCGCCCCGTCGCAGCAACTCGTAAAAACATTATGCCGATTACACCCGAACTGCTGCGCCGTCTCGCGGCACTATCTGAAGAAAACGCCGCCCGCGAGCTGCTGAAATCGTACGCGCTCGCCCGCATCTACCCGAACGGCATCGTGCCCTCGTGGGGCGTCACGATGTGCCGCGAATGGCTCCGTGACCGCTACGACGAGGGCAGCCTCGAATTTCGCCTCTTGAACCTTGTCGAGGTCCATGACGATGACCAAGGCTGGTCCTTGAACGGGGTGCCGCAGGGCGGCGTTTGGGACTTGGTTACGTGGATCGTCGGCGAAATGACGCCTGAAGACGCGGGCTGGGTCCGCACCGATATGTCCGTGGATTACGACATGCTCGTCAGCGACGCGAAGTACGCCGTCGAACGTCAGCACAAAATGAAATCTTACTCCCCATCCAGCAGCACGCCATGATGAAAGCCAAAGACCTGAACGATATCGAGATGTTCCTTGAAGAAGTTGCCGCTGTCTATTGCCGGCTCAATCCGCCTTGGCCGTTTGGCCCGGAGGATGACGACGACCGGGATCATGATGCGCATATCATGGATCACCAACTCGCTATTTGCTTTCCCAATTTGACCGCCGACGAGCGCGACCTGATCGCGGACGCGCATTTCGACTCGCTGGCTGTGACCTTGTTGAGCAACACACCTGAGGGCGATCTCGGGCTGGCAGACCGACCGAACCTTGACGCCGGACTGGAACGCGTCCGGGTAGTGCTCCGCGAGTCTTCGGGGGCAATCGAGCGGTATGGTTTGCGGGTGAAGCTGGGTGACTTCCAGGAACGACTCCTCGACTATTTCATCACCCCTGCCACCCCCGCCCATCCGTCGGCAACGTGATCACTAAATGGACAATCCGCCGTTATCGGAGCGTTTACGGCAGCCGGCGCGCGGGGGAGGCATCCAGGTCACCGCGCGCAATTTGCTCGGCGTCACGATGGCGCTGGAACTGTTGCCCGAATGGTTTCCCGAAAAATGGAATCGTCGCCCCGAATTCGCCACGGATATCGAGGTGAGCGACGACGACCGCCGCTGGCGACTCGTGCGGCGACAAGGCGACGTCCTGCGCCTCGTCGGGCTTGTTAGCGGACTGGAAGACAGTCTCGCCGCTGCCCGGCTGATCATCGACTTGATCGGCTCGCTGCCTGACGATCTCAAGAACAGTTGCGGCCCCGTGCCCGCGACCGGGCCTGTCACGGAGCCCGCCGTGTCGAATGCACACCAGCAGGACGCTCTGCTCCTCGGGCCACCGTTGGTAACCGGGACGCCGTCCCTGCCGGAAATCGAAAACGCTGCCGATCTTCTCGCCGCGAGCCTCCCCGTGCCGCCGGAGTTGTTGCACGGCATCCTCCACCAAGGGGCAAAGCTGATCCTCGCCGGCAGCTCCAAGGTTGGTAAAACGTGGTTACTGCTCGATCTCGCCGTGAGCGTTGCCTCCGGCGCGAGTTGGCTCGGACTCCCGACGCAGCAGGGCCCCGTGCTTTACATCAACCTGGAAATCGACCGGACCTTTTTCACGGGTCGCATTCGGGCCGTTGTCGGGGCGAAAGCCGTGGCCGTTGGAATCGACTGCCTCGATGTCATGAACCTGCGGGGCGAGGCCGCTGGTTCGTCCACGTTGATTCCGAAGATTTTGGCGCGGATCGGCGCGCGGAAGTACGCTCTGGTCATCGTTGATCCGGTGTACAAAATCCTCGGGGGAGACGAAAACGATGCGCGGCATGTTGCGGCGATGCTCAATGATCTCGAACGATTGGCGACGGCGACGGGAGCGGCGGTGGCCTTCGCGGCCCATTTTTCAAGGGCGGTCAAGCGGGCAAGGCGTCGATTGACCGCGTGAGCGGCAGCGGCGTCTTCGCCCGCGATCCCGACACGATCCTGGCGTTGACCCAGCACGAGGAAACCGACGCCTTTTCGGTGGAGGCGACCCTGCGTAATCACCCTCCCGTCGAGCCGTTTGTGGTTCGCTGGGAATATCCCGTCATGAAGCGCGCGGAGGACCTGAACCCCACCAAGCTCAGGCAGGCGAGGGGCCGGACGGCGGTGCATTCAGGCGACGATCTCCTCGGGATTCTGGGAGACGCTTCGATGAGCTACAAGGTGTGGGCGGCGGCGGCGAAGGAGAAGGCCGGGATCGGCCCGACGACATTCAAGAATTTGTTGGTTAAGTTGAAGGCTGGGGGCAAGGTGGAGCAGGACAAGCTGACCCAAGCCTATTCCAAGGCCGGAAAGGTCTAAAAGGCCGAAAAGCTATTTCCGGCCTTAAAGGTCTAAAAGGCCGGTTTCCCTTTAAAGGGAAACGCCCTTTTAGACCCTTAAGGCC
>CAXUFU010000106.1:7522-7807 GCA_964250275.1 uncultured Chthoniobacterales bacterium
TTCACAACGGCGGTTTGCCCTTAAATGGCAATGGGCTTTTTAGACTTTTATGGCCGGAAGATGGCTGGAGGGGAGCGAAGATAGAGATGAAACGGAGTGCTGACGAAGAAGGGATTCACCAGCCGAAAACCCCTTCGATTCGGGCCTGACCTTGGCCTACAAATGCCCTTGGGAACACCGAGGCTGATTCGCGTATTGCCGGGCCCAAAATAAATCATCTGCAGGCCCCTACCGGTTTCGTCGTTCGATGCACTCGGCTCGGCTGACCCCAACCGGCGTCAAGGT
>CAXUFU010000107.1:0-7802 GCA_964250275.1 uncultured Chthoniobacterales bacterium
GGCGGTGGCGGCGGCTGGCGCTGGGCCGCGGCTGCGGCTCTGGCGGCGGCTGGCGCCTGGCTGATTGCGCGGGTCTGGCGCCTGCAGGCCGCGGGCAACGGCGCTCTGCCAGCCATCGGAGTGTTGAGCGCGGCGGCCATGGCGGTGTTGACGCTGGATTATGCGCTCGGCGCCGTCCCACGGCTGCGGAGCAAGGAACGCTTGCGCCCCCTCGCCGCGCACTTGAACGCGGTCGTCGGCGCCCCCCCCCCCGCCGGGTGGGTGAAAACACCATCCTTTTCTATCTGCACCCGAGCGCGCGCTATGTGCGCCGGATCGAGAATCTGCCGCCTTCCGCGCATTATCTGCTGGTGGACGCGAACCACCAGGCGCTCGCCGAGAACCAGTTGCGCGCCGCCGGGTTCCGGGTGCCGCAATCCATCACCCTCGAGCATCTCAGCCGCGGCACGTGGTACTTGCTGCGCCTCGAACGGCCTCCTCTCTAGCGGCTTGTGAAAAATTTCACAAACTTCGCGCTCGGCCATTGACGCACCCCTTTACAGCCGCCTAACATTTGCGGCGTCCATGAGATTTCAGCCGTCGCCCCCCTCCAGCTTCCGGGGCTCGTCCGCGAGCGCTGTCCGGACGGACGAGCCGCTCCCTTTTTCCGGCGCCCGGCTCGCTTTTTGCGTTGCAAAGAAAAACCTCCTCTTTAGCCTGCCATTTCCCGCGATCGGGAGGCTGCGCAGCTAGAACCCCCTCTTCTCCCTTCCCCTCGAAGCTGATCCAGGATCATGGCCAATCTCTTCCCCCGGTGGACGAACACGCTCGCGCCCAAGGTCATCTTTTGCGCCGGGCTGGCGGTAACGGCGTTGACGGGCGGCGTCTGGTATTATTGCACGCCCAAGTACACGCGCGTCGGCTATGAGCCGACCCAGCCGGTAGCTTTCCAGCATTCCATCCATGTCACGCAGCTCGGGATGGATTGCCGCTATTGCCACAGCTACGTCGAGGCGGGCGCGCACTCGAATGTGCCGTCGACCCAGACGTGCATGAACTGCCACACCGCCATCAAGTCAGGCAGTCCCAAGCTGCAACCGGTGCGCGATAGCTGGGCCACCGGCCAGCCCATCCAATGGGTGCGCATTCATCGCGTGCCGGACTACGCGTATTTCAATCACTCGGCGCACGTGAACCGCGGCGTGAGTTGCGTCAGTTGCCACGGCACCGTGAACCACATGGACGTCGTCTACCAGGATCAGCCGCAAGGCATGGCTTGGTGCCTGGCCTGCCACCGGGCGCCGGAGAAATACCTCCGGCCGATCTCAGAACTCACCCATTTGGATTGGAAACCTTCGGACCTGGGCATCAACCCGGACACCGGCAAGCCTTTCACGCAGGAAGAAGTGGGTCTGGCCATCGTCAAGCAGGAGAAAGTCAATCCGCCGGTCACCTGTGCGGCCTGCCACCGGTAGGAGCTTGCCCGTTCATTTCTCGTCCCACCTGTCCGCATGAAACACGTTTTCCAACATCCTCCCGAGCAGCCAAATCCCAGCGGGCGGAAGTACTGGCGCAGCTCCGAGGAATTGCAGGACACGCCGGAGTTTCGCGGCTGGCTGGAGCGAGAGTTCCCCGCCGGGGCGGCGGAGTTGGAAGGCGACGCGCTGTCGCGACGCAGCTTTTTGCAGTTGATGGGCGGTTCGCTCGCCCTGGCGGGCTTCGGCCTGAGCGGTTGCCGGCGGCCGGAGGCGTACCTGGTCCCCTACACCAAAGGTCTGGAATGGGTCATCCCGGGTAAACTGGTCTATTACGCGACCTCCATGCCGCGCCGGCGCGGCGCCATGCCGCTGATCGCCGCCACGACGGAAGGCCGCCCGATCAAGCTCGAGGGCAATGGCCTGCATCCCGCCAGCAACGGCGCCACCGATCCACTGGCCCAGGGCGCCTTGCTGGACCTGTACGATCCCGACCGTTCGCGCTCTTTCCTGCACCACGGCAAGAACGTGGGACCGGAGGCTTTCACCGCTTTCATGCAGAGCACGCGGCAGGAACTGGTCAAGACGGGCGGCGCCGGCGCAGCCATTCTCGTTGAAGAGACCTTCTCGCCGACCCGCGACCGGCTGCGCGCCGCCCTGGCGAAGGATTTTCCGAACCTTCTGTGGTGTCTTTACGATCCGTTGCGGCCTTTCAACGAAGTCGAGGCCACCCGGGCCGCGTTCGGCGATGGCGTGCGGCTGCATCCGCGCTTTGATCGGGCGGATGTCGTGCTCGCGCTGGACAGCGATTTTTTGAACCTGGACGAAGGCGGCGTTGAGGCGACGCGTGATTACTCGAACCGGCGGCGCGTGGCGCAAGCTTCGGACACGATGAACCGGCTGTACGTGGTCGAGAATCGTTTCACGATCACCGGCGGCGTGGCGGATCATCGGCTGCGTTGCCAGGCCAGCCAGATCGGCGCGGTGGCGGCGGCGCTGGCGCGCAAGATTGCGGCGACGGCAGGCGGCGCGGGTGGCGCGTTGCATGAGCTTCTAGCTAGCTATCCGTCCGATGCCGCCGCTCGCGTGCAGGGGCAGGATGCGTGGCTGACCGCGGCCGCCAACGATCTGATCGCGGCGCGGGGCAAGTGCCTGGTGGTGACGGGGCCGCGGCAGCCGGCGGCGGTGCATCTTCTGGTGCAAGGGATCAACGCCGCGTTGGGCAATCTCGGCGTCACCCTGGTGGCGACGGCCGCCCCGGAACGCGGCGGCGCGGAGCCGACCAGCATCTCCGGCCTGGTAGAGGCCATCGACGCGAAGAAGGTGCAGACGCTCTTTATCTTCGGCGGCAACCCGGTCTACAACGCTCTGGCGAATCTGGACTGGCCGGACAAGCAGAAAGCGGTACCGACGGTGGTCCGCCTCGGCTATTACGAGGACGAGACCAGCGAGCTCAGCGCGTGGCACGTCCCGCAGGCACATTTCCTGGAACAATGGGGCGACACCCGCACGGCGGATGGCACGTATGCGGTCATCCAACCGATGATCCTGCCGCTCTTCGGTGGCCTGAGCGATCTGGACGTTCTCACCCTTCTATTGGGCCAGGAACCGAACGACCGGCCGGACCTCGTCCGAGACACTTTTAACCAGATGAACAAGGCGCCGGGCGATCCGGCGTTCGTCTGGAACGCCTTCTTGCGCGACGGCTTCTTGCCGGGGACGGCTTTCACCGAAGCGCCTGCCACCATGAACGCGGCGGGTGCGCAAGCCTATCTGGCGGCCAACGTGCACGAGCAGTTCCCGCCCGCTGCCGGCGAAAACGCCATCGAGGTGGTGCTGACCTCCGACTACAAAGTCGACGATGGCCGCTACGCGAACAACGGTTGGCTGCAGGAGATGCCGCATCCCATCACCAAGCTCACGTGGGACAATGCCGCCATCTTCAGCCCGGCCACTGCTCGCCGGCTCAAGCTCGCCACCGGCGACCTGATCGAAATCGAGGCCGGCGGACGGAAAATCAAGGCGCCGGTCCTGGTTTCGCCCGGGACGGCGGATAACTCGATCAGCATCGCGCTGGGGTACGGCCGCCAGCACACCGGGCGCGTCGGCAAATACGCCGGGTTTGACGCGTATCCGTTGCGCACCGCGCAGACCACGTACTTCGCCACCGGCGTGAAGGTCACGGCTCTGGGCGGTGAGAAGTACCCGCTCGTGACGACCCAGGAGCATCAGAACATGGAAGGGCGCAACCTGGTGCGCGAGCTTCCCGTCGATGTTTACCGTCAGAATGCCGGCTTTGAATACGAGGGCGGCCGCAGCTACGTCCAGATGATCGGCATGGACGCGCATATCCCGCCGAACATCTCGATCTACAAGAACCCGCCGCTTTCCTCCCAGCACCAGTGGGGCATGGCGATCGATCTCAACACCTGCACCGGTTGCAACGCTTGCGTGGTGGCTTGCCAGGCGGAGAACAACATCCCGGTGGTCGGCAAGGACCAGGTCTCGCGCGGCCGCGCCATGCACTGGATCCGCATCGACCGCTATTATTCGACGATCGAAGGCAACGGCACCGATCCGGTCGAGGACGAAGACCCGCAAATTCTGACCCAGCCGGTGACGTGTCACCAGTGCGAGAACGCGCCTTGCGAGACCGTTTGCCCGGTCAACGCGACGATCCACACCGAGGAAGGCCTCAACGCCATGGCCTACAACCGCTGCATCGGCACGCGGTATTGTTCGAACAATTGCCCGTACAAAGTGCGGCGGTTCAACTTCTTCAATTACAACGAGCACTCCATCGAGCCAATTGAAAGCGGCCCCTGGAAGGGCAAGGCCCGCCTGTACGAAGGCCCCCTCCAGCACACCGGCATGGAGGAAATCCTGAAGCTGTCCAAGAATCCGAACGTGACCGTGCGCATGCGCGGCGTCATGGAGAAGTGCACGTTCTGCGTGCAGCGGATCGAGGAAGCCAAGATCGCCCAGTTGCGCGTGGCGCGCGGGACCAGCAACACGCTCGTGCCGCGGGATTCCTTTAAGACCGCTTGCCAGCAAGTTTGCCCGGCTGAAGCCATCGTGTTCGGCAACGTGGCTGATCCGGAAAGCAAGGTGTCCCAGATCAAAGGGCAGGATCGCGATTACAAAATGCTCGAATACCTGAACGTGCGCCCCCGGCTGAGCTATCAGGCCCGGCTGCGTAATCCGAACCCGAATATGCCGGGAGCCAAGGACATCGGCATGACGCTGCTCGGCAACCCGGCCAATGCCCCGCATCATGCGGCGAGCAACGAACCTAACACGGAGAACCACGCCTCTTAGCCTCGCCTGACGGCAATCCCGCAAAGAACTCTCTATGGCTGACGCTACTGTTGCCCATCCCGGCGCTTTTACGCCAGAGCCGCCTCCGCCTGCCGTCCTTAACCCCAAGGCCGCGCGTGAGCTGGCGGATCTGCGCACGCCGCTGGTGTCCGGCGAACGTTCGCTGGACTGGCTCAGCGAGCACATCTGCAATATCTGCGAGGAAAAGACGCCGCTCTGGTGGTGGTTTGCCTTTATCCCTTCGGCCGCCTTGGCCACCGTTTGTTTTGTCTGCTTTCTCTACCTGATCACGACCGGCGTCGGGGTCTGGGGCGAGAACATCCCAGTGGCGTGGGCCTGGGACATCACCAACTTCGTTTTCTGGATCGGTATCGGGCACGCCGGCACGCTGATTTCTGCCATTCTCTTTTTGACCCGGCAGCGCTGGCGCACCGCGGTCAACCGCGCGGCGGAGGCTATGACGCTCTTTGCCGTCATCTGTGCGGGCCTCTACCCCGGTTTGCACGTCGGGCGCGTTTGGATGGCGTGGTTCCTGGCGCCGGTGCCCAATCAGTACGCGATCTGGCCGAACTTTCGCAGCCCGCTCTTGTGGGACGTGTTCGCGGTCTCGACCTATTTCACGGTCTCGGTGCTGTTCTGGTACACGGGCCTCATCCCGGATCTCGCCACGCTGCGCGACCGCGCCAAAGGCAACGTGCGCAAGTACATCTACGGGTTCTTCGCGCTGGGCTGGCGTGGCGGCAACCGGCAGTGGCGGCACTATGAAATGGCGTACCTGATCCTGGCGGCCCTTTCCACGCCGCTGGTGCTCTCCGTGCACACGATCGTGTCGATGGATTTCGCCACTTCCGTCGTGCCGGGCTGGCATACGACCATTTTCCCGCCGTACTTCGTCGCCGGCGCCATCTTCGGCGGGTTCGCCATGGTGTTGACCCTGATGCTGCCGATGCGCTGGATTTATAATCTCCAGGACGTCATCACCGCGCGGCACATCGACGTGATGTGCAAGATCATCCTGATGACGGGCACGATCGTTGGCTACGCCTACATGATGGAGTTTTTCACGGCGTGGTACAGCGATAACCCGTACGAAAAGTTCCATTTCCTGCATGAGCGCATCGGCGGTCCATACCGTTGGTGGTGGGTCTGCATGACCACTTTCAACGTGGTCTCGCCCCAGTTTTTCTGGTTCCGCTATTGCCGGCGCAACCTGTGGATCGTGGCGACCATTTGCATGTTCGTGAACGCGGGTATGTGGTTCGAGCGCTTCGTCATCATCGTGGTCTCGGTTCACCGGGATTTCTTGCCTTCGAGCTGGGGCATGTTCCATCCTACCTGGGTCGATATGTGCACGTTCGCGGGAACTTTCGGGCTGTTCCTGTCGCTCTTTCTTTTGTTTATCCGCTTCCTGCCGATGATCGCTATCGCGGAGGTCAAAGGCGTGACGCCCTGGGCGGATGCGCACAGCGGCCATGGCCATTCCTTCGGGTATTCGGCCGGACCGCAAAGCGCCACCGGCGCGGACGAAAGCATTCACGACACCACCCCCGCCGCCGCGGAGCAGGCCGTCGCCTCGGCCGCCCAGCCGCCTGGCGAGCATCAAGAGCCACCCTCCGGCGGCGGCGGCGGTGCTGCCTGACCCATCCCTTCAAGAACTCTCCACCTAGATCATGCCAGTCATCGAGACATACCCGGAAACCGGGCTCGGCGTTGCGCGGCCAGCCAAGCGCAGGCTCTACGCGATGGGCGCGGAGGTAAAAAGCGCGGCCGCCTTGTTTTCCGCGGCCGAGAAAACGCGCGACGCCGGATTCAAACGCTGGGACGTGTTCTCGCCGTTTCCGATCCACGGCATGGACGATGCCATGGGCCTGGGGAAATCCGTGGTCAGCTATATCGTGCTCTTTTCCGGGTTAACGGGCACCGCGACCGCCCTGCTGCTCGAGCTGGGCAGCGCGTTGTATCTCTATCCGCTGGTGGTGCAGGGCAAACCGACGAACATCTTTACGCTGCCGGCGTTTTTTCCCGTCATCTTTGAGCTGACCGTGTTGTTCTCCGCCTTCGGCGCGCTCTTCGGCATGCTGGCGATGAACCTCCTGCCGCGCTGGAATCATCCGCTCTTTAATTGGGACCGTTTTGCCCGCGCCACCAACGACGGCTTTTTCCTCGTCGTCGAAGCGAGCGACGCCAAGTTTTCGGAGAAGGGCACCCGCGAGTTCCTGGAAGGACTGGGCGCGACGAACATCTCGCTCGTTTACGACGAGTGAACCCCGGCCGCGCGTTCCCATGAAAATCTTCTTCTTCGCTTTCTTTCTCGCGGTCCTGCTGGTGTTCGTCATCGCGGGCCCGCGCGGGCGCCATTCCGCGGGCCGGCCGGTGGAAATCTTTCCCGACATGGTGCGGCAACCCAAGCTCAAGCCGCAGTCGCCGAACAATTTCTTCGCCGATCGCACCAGCGGCCGTCCGCCGGTTGATGGTTCGGTCCCGATGGGCTACCAAATCCCGGATGAACCCGCTTATAAAGCCATCGCCAATGGCAACGTGCGCGAGCCGGTGGCCGACGCGCCGCCCTACAGCTTCTCGAACTCGCCAGACTACTATGATACCGGGCGGATGGGCGACGCCTGGGGCACGGGATTGCCCGTGCCGGTGACGTCCGCCTTGCTCGAGCGCGGCCAGCAGCGTTTTAACATCAATTGCGCGGTCTGCCACGGGCAAACCGGCGGCGGCAATGGCGTCACGAGCAAGTATGGCCTCGCGAACATCGCCAACTATCATGACGCCAAGTACCTGGCCATGGCCGACGGCGAGATTTTCAACACCATCACCAACGGGCACAACACCATGATGGGTTACGGCAACAACGTGGATGTTTACGATCGCTGGGCCATCATCGCCTACATCCGCGCGCTGCAACGCTCCCAGAACGTCAAGCTGGCGGAGCTCCCCGCCGCGGAGCAACAGGCCATCCAGACTTCCAACCCGTGAAATCTTCGCCTGCGAGCACTCCAGAAAAGGTAGGGATGGCTCTCC
>CAXUFU010000108.1:0-7801 GCA_964250275.1 uncultured Chthoniobacterales bacterium
CGGGAACAGCGCCATCCCTGGCAGGCGGAGCGCCCGCCCTACAATTCGGAGCCCCTCTCCTCGAAGGGCAAGCGGCTACAATTTTTCCTAATCTGCTCTAAATCGGCGGCTGCTGACCCGAAGCGTCGGGAACAAGGAATGCTCTTGTCAGCCAGAGCGGAGGTGCCTAGTCTTTGTCGCTTAGTCCCTAGGAGGACAAAAGTGGGCTACCAACTCCAACCTTATGCGTGCAATCTGGAAGGGCAGCGTCAACTTCGGCATGGTTTACATTCCGGTGGCGGTTTATCCCGCGACCAGGGAGGAAAAGATCAGCTTCAAGCAGCTCCGGGCCACCGACCTGAGCCCGATCAAGTACAAGAAGGTCGCCGAGGCCGATCAGAAAGAGGTCAGCGCGGACGAAATCGTCAAAGGCTACGAGTATGAGAAGGGCCGCTGGGTCACGCTCAAGGATGAAGACTTTGAAAAGGTGAAGATCGAATCGACCCGTTCCGTGGAGATTACCGATTTCGTCGAACAAGCGCAGATCAATCCGAAGTTTTTCTACAAGCCCTACTTCCTGGAGGCGCAGAAAGGCGGAGAAAAGGCCTACTCACTTTTGCATCGGGCGTTGAGCGACACCGGCAAGATTGGCGTGGCCAAGGTCGCGATTCAGAGCCGCGAATACTTGGCTGCCGTCAAACCAGACGGTTTGTTCCTGATCCTCGAGCTCATGCATTTTGCGCACGAGGTGCTCGAACCAGAGTCGCTCAAGAGCGCGGCCGAACGCGATGTCTCGCCCAAGGAATTGGAGATGGCGAAAGCGTTGGTGGAAGCGATGACCACGGAATGGGAGCCGACCAAGTACAAAGACCAGTATCAGACTGCGGTCATGGAAATGATCGAAGAAAAAGCCCAAAAACGTGCGCCGACGGGGTTACCGTTGGCGCCGCGACCCGCTTCGAACATCGTCGACATGGTGGCAGTCCTGCAGGAGAGTGTGAAAAAGGCGGAAGCCGAGCGGAAATCCGCCAAGGCCGGCAAAGCTCCGCCGCAGCCGAAGCAGAAGAAGCGCGCCGCCGCAGCCTAGTGCCTCTACCCTGGGGTAGGGATGGCTCTCCCGAGCCGGTCCCTGACTGTCTGGCCGGTTTGCGGAAAGACGGGTCGCACCATGCTCAGAGACGGTCTGACGGACGATGAGGGGCCGGCTCGAGAGAGCTATGGTAATTGGCGCTAAACGCGTTCCCGATTGTTTCAGCGCGGACTCTGTGAACGTCAGCCTTAGCGCCCGGTCCCGGCAGGCGAAGCGCTTTTAGATGAGCGCCCGGGCCCGGCAGGCGAAGCGCCCGCCCTACAATACGAGCATGACTGTCGCCGGCCGCCCTGCCCTCCCCAGGGTAGGGTCTGGGCAGACCGTCTTTGAGCATGGGGCGACCCGGCTTGTCGCACGCTTGCCAGACAGTCAGGGACCGGCTCAGGAGAGCCATCCCTACCTCACTCGTTGATGAGCTCAAACTTGGCTTTCACCGTCGACCCTAAAGTGTAGCTGCCCGTCGAACCGGCTGCCAGGATCACGTTGACCTTCTCGATCTCCGATTTCGTCACGTCGCTGGTCGCGACGATCTTGAGGTTGACGCTCGCCGCGCCGGCGGGAATGACAATCGAGCCCGGCAGCGCCCCACCGTCTGGGCCGACATAATCAAGTCCGTTCACCGCGTTGCCACCCAACGTGTAGTAAACAGTCAGTGCATCAGTGGTGTCCCCAGTGCGGGTAATGACCGCTTTGCCTTTCGTCCCGCCGGTCACAATCTCTCCATTCCCATCGACCGCGATGGTCACTACGGCCGGCACGACGGTCGTCGCCTTGATCTTCAGAACGGCCGCGGCGCTCGTCACGTGGCCAATGGAATTAGTGACCACGACGTCATAACTGCCGGCGTCCGTGTCGTCGACCTGCGGAATGGTGTAAAAGGCTTTGGTGGCGCCGGGGATGGCTTGCCCATCGTTGTACCACTGATACGAGAGTGGGCCGCTGCCGCTGGCCGTGACCGCAAACGTGACGGAAGCACCTGACGCGACCCTGGCGGATTGCGGTTGAGCCGTAATGATCGGCGCGCTGCTGACGCCGGACGTACCGGTGATGGTGATCGTCGCAGCCGTGGCGCCGTAACTCACCGTGTAAGTCAGGCCGGAACTGCTCATCAGCTTGCTGAACGAGCCGGCCACGTTGCCGTAAGTTACGACGTTGAAGATCTCGCCGATCGTGGGGGTGAAACCGCTCGCGGTATTTACTTCCAGCGTTCCGGCCAAGGCGGCTTGGCCGGTGACCGCCAATTGGTCGTAATTAGTCCCGGCTTTCGTCCCATCTAGAACCACCACCAGCTTGCCGGCGGCGCCTTGCTTGTAAGCGCCGGCGACCGCCACCGTCAGGCCGTCGCTGGTGAAAGCCAGGGTGCCCAAGTTCTTCAAGTTCGCCAGGTTCGACCCGCCATTGACGTTCCAGGTGCTGGTGGCGTCGATGGCCAGGTTCTCCGTCCCGGTGTTCCCGGCGTTGGCCTGTCCGGTCAGCGCGGTGCCGTTGGCGAGCGCAGCCGTGATCGAGCTGGTGCCATCGGTCACGAAATTGCCCGCCAGCGTCTCACCGCTGGCCACGAAATTGGCCACGCTGTGGCTCGTGGCGTTGACGAGATTGCCGCTCGCCGCGCTCACCGTCGCGCCATTTTCCAGCGTGATCGCCGCGGTTAAGGTCCCGCTTGCCGAGGCCATGGACACCAGATCGCCCGCCAGCGAAGTCATCACACCGCCGTCGATGGTCAAGGTGGCGCTGCCGGCGGCGGCGGTATCCTGTTCCATTTGCACGACGGCCAGCAGCCCGAGCACCGAACAATTTACCAGGTAAATGGCGTTATCCCCGTCGATGATCGCCCCGGGGCTGGTGTGGGCAGTCAGCGTGGCGCTCTCCACGGAGATGGTGCCGGCGGAAAACAGCGCGGGAGACACGCTGCCCGCGGTGACAAACGAGCCGCCAACCACGGTGACGGTCCCGCCGCCAAAATCGGTCGAGACCGCGGGCGAGTCGCTCTCCTGGGTTTTGATCTTCACGTTGGTCAAGCCGGCGGTCGCACCGAAGCTCACGCCGGCTCCGATCGAGAAACTGCCGGTCGTCGTGATCGTGCCCTCGGACATCACGGCCGCCGCACCGACACCGGTCGCGAAAAGGCCGGCGGCGGCGGTGGCGTTGGTGGTGATGGATCCGCCGCTGATCGCGACCTGGCCGCGCAACCTGGCCAGCACGCCCGCGTTGATGCCGAAGTCGCTGCTCGTGGCTGTCTCCGCGGAGTTGCCGGTCTTGGTGACGACCGGGTTGAGCAGCGTGAGCTCGCCGGAATCGAGCACGTACACGCCGGACTGCCCGGCCATGGTGGCGCCGTAAGTCTTTCCGCTCTCGCTGTTGGCGCCGCCGGTCAAGGTGTAAAATCCGGTCTGGCCGCTGGCGGAGGACACAGCCGCCGCGACGGACACGAGGGCGGCAAGCAACAAAGAACGCGGGGCACCAAACAGGGGAAAGCGAAAGTCCGGTTTCATTTAAACGTGAGCGGGTGGAGCGGCCGTTATCGTTGCTTTACGGCGCATTCGACTCCGATGCCCGTACTGAAACGAGCAGGATAAATGCCGCCCTTCCAGCTCGGGCCGGCTGGCCCGTGCAGCGTTCCCCGGCCAAGCGCCGTGAGCCCATCTTTTCCGGCGGCTATCTGAACGGCAACACCACGCTCCTTTTAACTCAGACCAACGGTATTATTCTCGCCAGGCGGCTCACAAGCTGCTTCCTTGGAGGCTTATCCGTCCCTGAGTATCCCACCGTAAACCACATGACCTTGAGCAAACCCATCCTCCTGACCTTAATCGCGATCATCTTCGCGGTAGCCCTGCCTGCGGGCACGTTCGCCGACGAAACATATCACCACCGGCACCATCGCCATCACCACCATCACCATCATAACTCGGACCATTAGCCGCGATCCCGCGGGCTTCCTCAACCCGCTCTGCCGGGAGACGCCCCGCCCGAACACGGGTTTGATGCCGCCACACGACCTAGCGGCGGCGGAAAATCGAAGCTTGAGGTGTGATGAAAATCCCCTCTCGCTTGCCCCTCTTTTCCCGGCTGCTGGCGGCCGGTCTTGCGACTAGCTGGCTCGTTCTTAGCCAGGAGCCACGGTCTGGCATCGTGGCCAGCGCGGTCGCGCAGACCGCGACCGGCTCTCCCGCACCTGCTGCCGCTAGCGAGGACGCGGCGCGTCCACCATTGGACGCGCGCGTTCCCGCTGCCGGCATGGCCCACACGGACGCCAAGGGCCGGCACCTCGCGCCGCATGGCACCTTCTATCTGCTGAGCTACGTGTCGGCCAAGACTGATCACGGCGTGGACGGTTTCGATCCCGGCCAGGAGGTGCACGTTGTCTCGGTCAACCGCCCGGCGCAGACGCTGGTCGTCAGTGACGGCCACGCGCAAGTGGAAGTGCCTCCGTCCAAGCTGACCAACGACCTGGATATTGCCGCGCTGGTACGCGAGAAAGACGCGGCCAAGCAGTCGCGGATCACCGCGTACATCCAATCCGAGCAGGTGGCTTACGATAAAGCGGAGCGGCAAGCGGCGGACGCGACCGCCAAAGACCTCCAACAGCACAAACGTGCGCAGGCGGCGGCAGCAGCAGCCGCCGAGCAGGCGCCAGTCCAGGAAACCGCGGCGCCGGTCGAGGCTGCCGATTACAACAACGGCTATTACGACGAAGGCGGGTTCGGCTACGGCAGCCCGTACGAATATTTCGTTGAAAGGCCTGCGCGGAACCGGTCTCAAGGGCGCGAGTCGGTGGCGACAGCGGCGGCCCAGGGGAAAACGGAGGCTCCCGCCGCCTCAGGTATCGCTGCACGCCCGAAGTGAATCTCAAAATGCACGCGAAGGCTGAAACCTTGTCGCTTACCTGCCGGCAGTTCGAGGTGCAAACGCCTGCGTACGCCGAAGCCCTGCGCTTGCGCGAAGAAGTCTTGCGCAAGCCGCTGGGGTTGGCGCTGACAGACGCGGAACTCGCGCTCGAATCGCGGTGCTTTCATCTCGGCGCCTTTGCAGGCTCTGCGCTCAACGCCGTGTTGCTGTTGCAGCCGCTGAACGACGACACCGTGAAGATGCGGCAGGTTGCCGTGCGCCAGGAACTGCAAAAGCGCGGCGCCGGTTCGCAACTGATTGCTTTTGCCGAGGAGTTCGCGCGGCAACGCGGTTACCGCACCGTGGTGGCGAACGCCCGCTCCACGGCCCTGGGCTTCTACCTGCAGTTAGGATACTCCGCGAGCGGCGCGGAATTTATCGAGACGAGCGTGCCGCACCAGTTGGTGAGCAAGGTGTTGTAAGGAAGTAACAACCTGGTTTTCGACGGCTTTGAAAAACGGTTGAGCTTCGTGGCGTGCAGGTAGACACCACGGCTCACGTGTTCAACCGCCGGGATGCCGGACGGCGTATTCTCAACACCGCTCGACCCAGCTAAACCTAAGCGGCTTCTTCCTCGGTGCGATGCACCGCGATGTCATGGATCTAGAGGCCATAACCACACTTGGCCACGATGTCCGCCACGCTGTAGCCGACCTGCAAACCCATCTCCGCTCCCGCTCCGGTCAAGCCGAAGAATGGAGCCATGTACGCGATGGGATAAAAGCCCCAGGCGAAAAGGGTGAGTAGCGCCGTGTTGCGCAAAAGAATGGACACCTCTGTGCTGGAACGGCTCATGGAGGCCCGGATTTCACGCAGCAGCACGAACAGGATGTAAAGAAAAGGAAGTGTGCTCAGCGTACCCCACAGCCCGCGCGGAGACATGACCGAGTGGCTCGCCTGATCATTTTCTCCGACGTAGCCCAGGACGATCATCAGAAAGGCAGCGAACGCCAGTTTGGCGATCAGGCCGCTCGTTTCCTTGCGCGTCAGCCCGAGCACGAGCACGAGTTCGATGACCAAGAGCGGCACCGTCAGCATCCAGTCGATATAGCGGTAAGCGCTATTGAACGGCTGACCCGTGGGGGAGTAGCCACCAGCCGGATTGATGTGGTAGGCGTCGACCCAGTTGTTGAAAATGCGGAAGTAATGGTACGCGGCGATAAATACCACCAATGCCCCGGCGGTGACGGCTCCGCGGTATTTCAGGCTGACCTCGGTGCGGACGAGCGCGAAGAAAACAAACGTCCCCATCATGCTGGCAATGGCTAATGAGAGGAGGTTGTAGACGGTGAAATACTGGGCGTAGGTGAGTTCTGGCATAGCGGGTTGTTTTCGGTTGCGAGACTTGGTTATCGAGGCGGCCGGCTGGCGGTGGCACGCGGTTCTTGCTTCCGGTACGCTGCTCGTCAGGTCTTGGTTGCTGGAAAATCGCCTTTGACTGACTTTCGTCCGGCTGGCCGCCATAAACCGTCGCGGCCGTCTTGCAGCGTGACGGTCGCCGCGTGCGGCACGGTGAGCGCGGCAATCAACGCCAGGTAAACTCCGACCGCCCGCCACTTATCCGCCCCGGGATGCACGGTGAGCGCCAGGGCGCCGAGCATCAACAGCGCCCCCAAGGTGGCCGGAACGGCGCGCCAGGCAAATTGCCCCCACGTCAGGCCTTCCTCAGCCTTCAACCGCCGGACATGGCGCAGTCCATGCCAGAACGCGAAGTAAAAACCGACCGAGGCCAGCGCCGGGAGTACGCCGAAAAACGCCAGCAACCCCAAGCCCTCGGCCAGATTTAGCCAGCGCGTCTGGGCGCTACGCCGCGCGAGGATAAAATCTGTGGCTCCCAACCCGAACGCGACACCCAGCGCGCCCAGGCGAACGCCATCGAGCTCGAGCCAACGGAAATCAGCCGGCCGCTGGAGAAACAGGTTGCAGACGCTCTCGGCCGTTTGGCGGTACAACCCGGGGTCGGCTGCCAGCGGGATCAGCATCGGCAGCGCGCCGCGCCACGCGGCGAAAACGGCCCGGTGCCAGCGGGAAGTGAAATAGGCAGGCTCCCGCCGCCAGGACCACCACAGATCCGCCAATCCCCAATGGGTCCAAGTCAGCAGGATGAACCCCGCAAAAACCGCCCGCGGCGCCAAGAACCAGCCGAGGATCACCAAGCCCGTGGCCGCCACGTAGCCCGTGAGGATCGCGCCGAGTGCCCAGCGCGGCGGCGGCGCGGGACGCCAGAGCCGCCGCAGCACCTCGTGATCCACCGCGCCGTGCGGCAACCCGAAGAGCGCCAGGCTCAAAATCCAGGGCACGACCCACAAGTCCGCCGGGAGCACTCCGCTGCGTCCGGCCAGCCAGCCAGCCAGCGCCCCGCCAAATGCCGCCCACGGCCAGATGTTTTCCCCGGCCTTCATGCCAGCGCCCCCGCCGGCGGCGGCGCGACCCCGCGGAAGAAGAGCAGCAGCCCTTCAAGCACCAGCAGATTCGTCACCAGGAAAAACACCGCCTCTTCCACCGGCAGACCCAACACCTTCCAGCCGGTCGCGTGCAGCGGTGAAACGCTCCAGATCCGCAAACCGATGGCGGCCCGGTCCGCCGCCCACAGGTAGACCGTGGCGGCAGCGAGGCTGGTGACCAGCACCCGCCGCGCTTGCCACAGCACCTCGCCCCCGTAAAACCAGTGCAGGGCCAGGGGCGGCGCGCTCCAAACCAGGATCAAGCCGAGGTAAAGCCAATGGCTGCCGGCCGCCAGAGCCAAGGCGCCCCCCGCCCCGGCCAGCAGCGCCAACGCGCCCCCGGTGATCCGCGCCGGCCACGACCGCCGCGGCCGCAGCAGCCGGAGCGATGCCTGCGGCC
>CAXUFU010000109.1:0-7742 GCA_964250275.1 uncultured Chthoniobacterales bacterium
CGCTGTACCCGGCAGGCGAAGCGCCCGCCCTACAACCGGAACTTACCGGCTACGAACCCCTTGCGGAGGTTTCTGGACCGGCAGCAAAACTGCCGTTTGTATACAAAGCCGGCCCCTACCTCTGTTTGGATGCCGCTACGCGGCGGCTACACCTTTGATAATCCGCCGCCGTTGCGCATCTTTGATCGCTACCCCAGAAACGCCGTCAGAGGCTTTGCAAGAGATCAAAAATCTGTTTGACCTTTTTGTCCGGTTTTGGGGCAGTCAGCCGGGGGAACTTGCCGGCGGAAAGCACCAATTCTCCCGCCTTCGTCAGCATCACGCGCTCCTGGCGCACCTCGATCTTCTGCACCTTGGCACGAGATGCAGCGAGCTTCAGCCGGGCCAGCGTCAACAAATTGTCGGCGGCCGGCGGCAAGGGACCGAAGCGGTCGCGCCAGGTCTCCCGAAGCTTTTCCAGTTCGCTATTGCTGCCCAGACCCGCCAGTTGCCGATACGCCTGAATGCGCAAACCTGCGTCCTCCATGTAGGCTGCCGGCAGGAAGGCCGGCCAGATTTCGGCCGGCCCGCTCCCGCTCGCCGCCTCATCCTCCGCCGCCGCATGCCAGCCGGGCTCAGGGGCGGCAGCAACGCCGCGCCGGGTGAACTCCGCCTCCGTCGTGGCCGCGAAATCCAGGCGCAGCTCCACCTCGATCCGCGCTCGCACTTTTTCGCCGCGCAACTTGGCCACCGCCTGGCGCAGCAATTGGCAGTACAGATCGAACCCGATCGCCGTCAAATGGCCGCTCTGCGCCACCCCCAGGATATTGCCGGCGCCCCGGATCTCGAGATCGCGCAACGCAATCTTGAACCCCGCTCCCAGCGAGGAGTACTGCTTGATCGCGTTGATCCGTTTGCGCGCCTCGCCCACCGTCAGCAGGTCGCGCGGCAGCATCAAATACGCGTAGGCCTTGTGTTGCCCACGGCCCACCCGGCCGCGCAGTTGGTAAAGATCGGCCAGCCCAAAGCGGTCCGCCCGGTCAATGATGATGGTGTTGGCGTTGGGAATATCCAGGCCGCTCTCGATGATGGTCGTGGCCACCAGCACATCCGTCTCACCCGCCACGAAGCGTTGCATGACGGCTTCCAACGCGTCGTCGTCCATCTGGCCGTGGCCAAGATCGACCCGTGCGCGCGGACAAAGAGCGAGCACCCGCGTGCGTACGCGCTCGATCGTTTCGATGCGGTTGTGCAGAAAATACACCTGTCCACCCCGGTCCAACTCACGATCGATGGCCGCGCGAATAATCCGCTCGTCGTAGCCGCAGATCACGGTCTCGATGGGGTACCGGTTGGGCGGCGGCGTCTCGAGGGTCGAAAGGTCGCGGGCGCCGGTCAGCGCCATGTACAGTGTCCGCGGGATCGGCGTGGCCGACAGTGTCAATACGTCTACGCCGGGAAAGCGTTCCTTGATCCGCTCCTTGTGCTTGACGCCGAAGCGCTGCTCCTCGTCGACGATGAGCAAACCCAGGTCCTTGAACTCGATGTCGCGCGAGATCAGCCGGTGCGTGCCGATGACGATGTCCACGGCGCCGGCTTGCAGGCCTTGCGCCACGCGCGTTTGTTCCGCGTGCGTGCGGTAGCGGCTCAAGAGTTCGACCGAGAGCGGGAAGTTCGCCATCCGCTCGCGGAAGTTGTCGAAGTGTTGCTGCGCCAGCACGGTCGTCGGCACCATCATCGCCACCTGGCGTCCGCTCGTGGCCGCCTTGAAAGCCGCCCGGATGGCCACCTCGGTTTTCCCGAAACCGACATCGCCGCAGATGAGCCGGTCCATCGGGCGCGGCGTCTCCATGTCCGCTTTGGTCGCCGCAATGGCGGTCAGTTGATCGGCGGTCTCGCGGTAGGGGAAAGTCTCCTCGAAGGCTTCCTGCCAAGGGTTATCCGGGGCAAAGGCCACCCCGGGATGCGCCTCCCGCGTAGCCTGAACTTTGAGCAGCTTCGCCGCGTAATCGTAGATAGACTTTTCCGCCGCGCGCTTGGTGGCGTTCCATTTGCCGTCCCCCAGGTGGCTCAGCGCTACATTCCGGCGCCCGAGGCCGACATAGCGGGAAACCTGGGCGGCCTGTTCCAGGGGAACATACAATTTTGCGTGATCGGCGAACTCCAGCAGAAGCACCTCCTCGGTGCCGCCGGCGCCAGACTGGTCCGGCCCTTTTTCGACTTTGCGCGTTTCAACGCCGCGATAGCGCGCCAGGCCGTGCTCGAGATGAATGACCAGATCGCCATCGTTGAGCGTCGTAAAATCCAGCGGGGCGCGCGCACCGCGTCCGGTCACGCGCGGCGGAGCGATCACCCGCTTTTTCGCCTCCAGGCCCGGCAAGCCGCCGAGCAGCTCGGCCGCCGAAACAACCGCCAGTTTTCCCGCCGGGAAAACGAAGCTGGCGCTGCTTTCGCTGGCACGGTAGAGCACCGGCTGACGGTCCCAGCCGGCCTCGCGCAACACGTCCTTGGCCGCCTTCAGTTCCCGGTCTTTCCAATAGTTCACGACCAGCGTGAACGCGTCTTGCGCCCATGACCTGAGCTCCTGCGAGATGCGTCTGGCCGCGGCGTCTCCCAGTGCATCGCCCCGCTGCACCCGCCACGCCGAGGCGAGCGGCGACTCGTAAAAGGCGCCGCTGTAATCTTCTTCAGCTCCCTCTGCCTCAACGGCTTCCGAAGCGATGCGGGCCGATGCCGTAATGCTGGCGGCGTTGATGGCGAACACCAAATCTCCCTTGTTACGGTAATCTCGTAACTTCTTCTGTACCCCTTCTGGCTCCCCCAAGAGCAAGGAACAGCGCGCCACCGGCCGAATCGAGACCTGCTGATCGAGCGAAAATTCCCGGATCGATTCGAGCTCATCGCCCATCCACTCCAGCCGGTGCGGCACGGTGTGCTGCCAGGAGAAAATGTCCATGATGCCGCCCCGCACCGCGAACTGGCCGCGGTCGGAGACCTGCGGAACACTTTCGTAGCCGGCGTCCACCAATTGGCGCACCAGTTTATCCCGGTCGACCCGGGTGGAAGGCTCCAGGTTGAGCGTCAGTTTCTCGATGGCCTGGGCGGAATACACCTCCTCATCGAGCGATTTTTCGTGGATCACGATGACCAGCCCGTCATCGCCACCCAACTTCTGCAACACTCCGAGCCGTTCGGCCGCGACTTCCGGGTCGGGCAGCGCGCCCTCGATCATGGCGACCTCGGCAGTCGGGAACAAGGCGGCATCGCCGATCCACGTCGTGAGCTCCGCATGGAAACGCTCCTGCTCGCGCTCGGTTTCGCAGACGATCCAAACGCGGGTCTTGGCCGCAGCCACCCCCCGCACCAGCGCGGCAGCCAGGAACGGCTGCGCGGATCCCGCGACGTGGTCAAAAGCGATGCCGCGCTCCCCTGCCGCCAGCCGGCGAACTTTATCGCGCAACTGCTCAGAGCGAACGACCCGCTCGAAACATTGATCTTCGGCCGTATTCAAGCGGTCTCCCGGCCAGCTTGAACAGTGTCAGTAGCAACCTTATTTGACACTGTCACGCAGGCAGAGTTTTACTGGATGTTTAGTTCGCGCGTGATGGCAAACCTTTCGATGCGCTTACGCAATGTAGCACGGGTCACACCGAGGATTTTGGCCGCTTTGAGTTGATTGCCGCGCGTCAGCTTCATCGCCGCGATGGTGAACTCTCGTTCCAGCCACGGCAGCAGTTGCAAGCTGCCGTCCTGGTTGGCGGCTTGAAAGAGGAGCTCGATGGCGGCTTGGATGCCGTCACCGCGATCGGCCGGCAGTACATCGATCTCCTCCGGCGCAGCCGCGGCGCGCGGTGAGTGGCCGTTCGGGCCGTCGTCGCCTTCGCTCTCGGGCAGAAGCGGGCCGATCGCGCCGAGCGGTATATCCTTCGGCAGGAGTACGTCCGCGGTCGCCAGGACGCAGGCCCGTTGCAGGGTATTTTCCAGTTCGCGCACGTTCCCGGGCCACGGATGGCCTTCCAGGATTTTGAGCGCTTCCTCGGAGAGATGCACCCGCGGCAGATGTTTCTGGGAAGAAATCTTGGCCAGGAAATATTCACTGAGCAGACGCACGTCCTCGATGCGCTGGCGCAAAGGCGGCAGATGCACGCGGACCACGTTGAGCCGGTAAAACAGGTCTTCGCGGAAAAACTTGCGCACCACTTCCTGCTCCAGGTTTTTGTTGGTGGCGGCAATGATGCGCACGTCCGTGTGCAGGGTCGTGTTGCCGCCCACGCGCGAAAACTCGCCTTCCTGCAAGACCCGCAGAATCTTGCTCTGCACGGCCATCGGCATCTCCCCGATCTCGTCCAAAAACAGTGTGCCGCCGTTGCTTTGCTCGAACCGGCCGATGCGCTGGGTCACCGCCCCGGTGAACGAACCCTTCTCGTGGCCGAAAAGCTCGCTTTCCAGGAGCGTTTCCGGGATGGCCGCACAATTGATGGCAACAAAAAACTGCTCGCTGCGCCGGCTGTAATGATGGATGGCGCGCGCCACCAGCTCCTTGCCGGAACCGCTCTCGCCGGTGATCATGACGGGAGCCTCGCTGTGCGCCACGCGGCCGATCATTTTAAAGACCTGCTGCATGGCCTCCGATTGGCCCACGATGCTGTCCTGATGTTGCTCGACCGTGAGCTGCGGCTTGAATGCGGTCGCCGCTCGCATTTCGGTCTGCGACTTGAGCGCCGCGTCGACCACCACCTTCAGATTGAAGGGCAGCGACTCCTTGCGGATAAAATCGTACGCCCCGAGCTTCATCGACTCGATGACCGACTGCGTGGTGCCGAACGCGCTGGTGAGCACCACCATGGCGTTCGGATCTTTTTGCCGGACCTTGGCCAGCAGCTCGAGCCCGCTTTGCGGCTGCAAATGCGTCTCGCTGATCAGCAGGTCAGCATCCTCGTTGCAGTAGAGCTTGTAGGCCTCATCCGAACGTGTCGCCGTCAAGACGCGAGTGCTCGGCGTCGCCAACTGATGGACCGCCCACTCGAGAAAATCGATCTCGGGATCAACGATGACGATGGTTTGCATTCCGCGCTTGCGACAGCTCCCTCAGCACGCGCGTCTCTAGACGGAGCCATACCTGCGCTGACGATTACTGTAATCGTGGACGGCTTCAAGCAAATCTTCTTTGCGAAAATCCGGCCAAAGTGTCTTGGTGAAATGGATTTCCGTGTAGCTCAATTGCCAGAGCAAAAAGTTCGAGAGCCGCATCTCGCCGGACGTGCGGATGAGCAGATCGGGATCCGGCCACTCCCGGGTGTAGAGGTGCTGGCTGAAGACGTCGGCATCGATCTCGGCTTCGCGCAACCGGCCGGCCGCGACGTCCGCCAGGAGGCTCTTGACGGCGTCGATGACTTCTGCCCGTCCGCTGTAGCTCAGCGCCAGGATGAGCGTCAAGCCGGTGCAGGCGGCCGTGGCCTCGATCGAGGAGCGCAGTTGCTCCTGGCACGACGCGGGCAACTCGGCCAGCCGGCCGATGGCGCGCAGGCGCACGTTTTTTTCGAGCAATTCCGGCGTCGTCTCCTGCAAGAACTTCTGCAGCAGGTTCATCAGCGCGTTGACCTCCATGGCCGGGCGTTGCCAGTTTTCCTGGGAGAACGCGTACAACGTCAGAAAATCGACGCCCAGTTCTCCGCAGCCCTCCACGCTCTGGCGCACCGATTGCGCCCCCTCTTCGTGGCCGAAGATGCGCGCGAGGCCGCGTTGCTTGGCCCAACGGCCATTGCCATCCAGGATGATGGCAATATGCCTGGGGATCGATCGGGCGGCGCGATTCATGGGAGCGGCGATGGCAGTGGCCGCAAGGGAAGGCAGCCGGTTCAAACCCGGATGGTTTGCGCGCGGCTGGGTCCCACGCTGACGATCCCCAGTTTAGCGCCGGTCAGCGAGCTAATCTTTTGCAAATAGCTCCTGGCGGCGGCGGGCAGCGCGTCAAAGGAGCGGGCGCGTTCGGTGGAAGCCTGCCAGCCTGGCATTTCCTCGTAGACCGCCTCGCAACGGGCAAAAGCCTGATGATCGGACGGCGGCACGTCGATGATTTTCCCCTCGAGCCGGTAAGCCACGCAGACCCGGAGGCGTTCGACCGAGTCGAGACCATCGAGATTCGTCACTGCCAGGGTGTCGATCCCGTTAACCATCCGCGCGAACCGGGTGGCCACCGCGTCGAACCACCCGCAACGGCGCGCCCGGCCGGTGGTGGCGCCGAACTCGCGGCCCATCCCGTGCAGCATGGCGGTCACGCCGGCGTCCTCGCTTGGCAGAGGTCCCTCGCCCACCCGCGTGGTGTACGCTTTCATGACGCCCACCACCTCGTCGACGCAGTGCGGGGGCACGCCGGAGCCGGTGCACGCGCCTCCGGCGGTCGTGCTGGAAGAGGTCACGTAGGGGTAGCTGCCGTGATCGAGATCGAGGAACGTGCCTTGGGCGCCTTCAAAGAGGAGCTTCTTGTTGGCGGCCAGGGCGTGGTGCAGGTAGACGACGGTATTCGTGACGAAAGGCCGCAGGCGCAAGCCGGCTTCCAGGTAATCTGCCTCCAGTTTCTTGAAGCTGACGGGTTTGGCGCCAAAGGTGCGCAAGATCTGGTTTTCCTCCCGCACGCGCGCCTGGAGCTTGGCCGAGAAAACCGCCGGCTGCATCAGATCGGACATGCGCAGCCCGGTGCGCGCGGCTTTATCGCCGTAGGCCGGGCCGATCCCGCGCTTGGTGGTGCCGAGCTTGTGTTTGCCTTTGAGCTGTTCGCGCCGCTCATCGATCAGCCGGTGGTAAGGCAACACCAGGTGCGCGCAATCGCTGATGAGCAGATTTTTATCGATGCGCACGCCGAGCGCGCGCAGCCCCTCGATCTCCTGCACCAGCGCGACAGCGTCGATCACGACCCCGTTGCCGATCACACAGATTTTGCCCCGGCGCAGAATGCCCGAGGGAATGAGGTGCAGGACGTATTTCTGACCGTTGTGCACGATCGTGTGCCCGGCGTTATTGCCGCCCTGGCTGCGGATGACGAGCTGGGCGTCGCCGGTCAGGACATCGATGATCTTGCCCTTGCCCTCGTCGCCCCACTGCGCGCCGACGAGAACGATGTTTGCCATAGAAAGAAAAGGAACCCGGCCGAACTGCAAGGCTGGCAAATTTCGGCGGAGCCGCGCCGGACGCGCCCCTGCGGCAAACCGCCAACCACATGAGCCTGATCAAACCGAAGGACCGGGGCCGCACCTGGTCACGCGACGAACAGACCAACGACGAGCACCCGGTGTGGACGAGCCCGAAGTTCAGCACCGCGTTCTTCTTCAAGTACGGTCAGAACGGGGGCGACACGCGCCAGGACGACCAGGACCAGTACGTCTACGCTATCTCCAACCCAGGACCCGATGCCCCGTCTTTACCAGGTTGCCTTCTACCGGAGGGTCGGACTGCCGCCCGGCCCGCACCGGGTCCGCGCGTCAACTGCGCGCCCGACGGCACCTACTGCCTCATCGACGGCTTCAGGCGGCTGGAGCCGGGCGCTCCCGCCGCCGCGCCTTGACTTGTCCCTGCGCGCGGAAAACGGCGCGGCAAGACCGGTTCTACTTGCCGATCACGTAGTCCTTCTCGCCCGGCTCGGGGATGGTCTCGATGAGCTTCTGAACGATTTTGTCCGTATCCATCCCTTCCGAGTCGGCGGTGAAGTTCGTGAACATGCGGTGGCGCAGGATCGGGCGGGCGGAGGCGCGCACGTCGTCACACGT
>CAXUFU010000110.1:0-7648 GCA_964250275.1 uncultured Chthoniobacterales bacterium
GTCCCTGACTGTCCGGAAAGCGGAGCCCAGGTCTCCGACTCGATCCCTAACTGTCTAGGACTCGGGGGGAACCGCGCCTTGTCCGGAGTACGACCCGCCTCCGGGTAGCGGCTGCCAGACAGTCAGGGACCGGGTCGGAGACCCATCCCTACCCGTGTTTTGGAGGGGCGAATTTGCGTTCAGCGCAAGCTGTGGGAGACTTGCTTGTGAAATTTTTCACAAGGAGGCGGCAGTGATTTCTGCGCTGATTCCACGCGAACTGCGCTCGATCGCAGACAAAGCCCTGGCGGGCGAGCGGATTGGCGACGAGGAGGCCCTCGCGCTCTACGCCAGCAAGGATTTGAACGCGGTGGGCGCGATTGCCAACGTGGTGCGCGAACGTAAGAACGGCAATGTCGCGACCTACTTGCTCAACCGGTACATCAACTATTCAAACGTCTGCGTCCTCTCCTGCCAATTTTGCGCGTTCGCCGCCAAAAAGCGGGAGGCGCACGCCTTCGAGCTCGCGGTGCCGGAGATCGTGGAGAAGGTCAAACAAGCGCTGCAACAAGGCGTCACCGAAATCCACATGGTCGGCGGGCTGCACCCGTCACTCGGGCCAGAGTGGTACTTGAATTTATTGGGCAGCCTGCGGGCGTTGGATCCGCGGCTGCACTTGAAATGCTTTACGGCCATCGAGATCCGGCATTTGTCGAAGCGGGTCTTCAAGCTGCCGCTGGCGGAGACGCTCGCCCGCTTGCGCCTCGCTGGGCTTGACTCGCTCACGGGTGGCGGTGCGGAAATTTTCGATCAGTCCGTACGGGACCGCATCTGCCGGGGCAAAGAGACCGCCGACGAATGGCTCGAAACGCACCGTACCTGGCATCGCATGGGCGGGCGCAGCACCTGCACGATGTTGTTCGGGCACGTCGAGACGATGGCGCAACGGGTCGAGCACCTGCGCCGATTGCGCGAGTTGCAGGATGAAACCCACGGCTTCACCGGCTTCATCCCCTTCGCTTTTGTGCCGGAGGGCGTGACGCGTGAATTGCGGGATTTGCCGCGCACCACCGGTTTCGATGAGCTGCGCAACCTCGCTGTCAGCCGCATCTATCTGGATAACTTCGAGCACATCACCGCGTACTGGGTGGCGATGGGGCTGCCTCTGGCGCAGGTCGCGCTCGGCTACGGCGTCGACGATTTGCACGGGACGATCATGGAAGAAAAGATCTTCCACATGGCCGGCGCTACGACGCCACAAGGCCAGACCGTCGCCGCGCTCGAAGGCGCCATCCTCGAGGCCGGCCGGGAGCCCAGCCAGCGGGATTCGCATTACAACCGCATCCGGCGCACCAGCCCGCCCGTGGTGCCGGCGGCGACGTTGGAGCCGGTCTTGGTTTAGCCTGGACCGGTCGGCCGCTGGACTTCAGCACGGCGGGAAGCGTAAGCTGCGGGCGTCTCGACCACCGTCTCGTCTCTTCCCATGCCCACGTTCGATTCCACCCAGAGCAGGATCCTCGTGACAGGCGGGGCCGGCTTTATCGGCAGCGCGCTAATTTGGGACCTCAACCAGCGCGGGGTCGATGATGTACTGGTCGCCGACTTCCTCGGCACGGACGAAAAATGGAAGAACCTGACGCCGCTGCGCTTTAACGATTACGTAGAAGCCGACGAGTTGCTGCACCGGATCGAGGCCGACGATCCGTCCCTGTCCGATATCGAGCTCGTGTTCCATCTCGGCGCTTGCTCGTCGACCACTGAGCGCGACGCGGCGTACCTGATCCGCAATAATCTCGAGTACACCAAGGCGCTGGCCCGCTGGGCGCTCGCGCACGACGCCCGCTTTGTTTACGCCTCGTCCGCCGCCACTTACGGGGACGGATCGGCTGGCATGAGCGATCTGGAACCGGATCTGCAGGGTTTCCGGCCGTTGAACATGTACGGCTATTCCAAGCACCTGTTCGACCTTTACGCCGCCCGGCACGGGTTCCTCGATGGCATCGTGGGGCTCAAATATTTCAACGTGTTCGGGCCGAACGAAGATCACAAGGGCGACATGCGCAGCCTCGTGCACAAGGCGTATGGCCAGATCGTCGAAACCGGCGCGCTCAAGCTCTTCAAGAGCCACCGGCCCGAGTACCGCAATGGCGAGCAGCAGCGCGATTTTCTGTACGTCAAGGACGCCGTCAACCTGACCATCGAGCTGGCCGAAACCGCGACCGCCGGCGGGCTGTTCAACGTCGGCTCCGGCACGGCGCGCACCTGGCTGGAGCTGGCGGACGCGATTTTTGACGCGCTCGGCCGCGACCCGAAGATCGAGTTTATCGACATGCCGGAGGCGTTGCGGGCGAAATACCAGTATTTCACGCAGGCGGATCTCACCAAGCTGCGTGGCTACTGCAAAGAGGTCACCATCACTCCGCTCGATGCTGCGGTGGCGGATTACGTGCAAAATTACCTGGTGCCAAACCGCCGCCTGGGCGAGCTCACGGAGATCGGGCTTGCCGCCGAGAGGCCGGCGCGATAAAACCGGGCTGCGCCGGAGAGCGTGGGCAAACGAGTCAACAAGGGGCCGCTTCTCGCCCGGATAGACCCGCCTGTGGAGACGTTTTTCTTTTTGGCTCCGGCGGCATTAAAAGCTTTACGCCGGCTCGCTGAACCACTACATATGGTGGTGCCCCCGCGAATTCACGAGGTACCACCACCAGATTAGACGTAGTTCATGACGAAGCAAAATTCGCAGATCCAGCTTAGTTTGACGATTGCCACGCCTTCCGAGGCAGACCGCCTCGTGGTGCGTAAACGTGACGGACGGCTGGCGCCGTTCAATGAAGCTCGCATCCAGTTTGCGCTGGAAGGAGCGTTCCGGGCGGAGCTCGAGCTAGAGCCGAACGACCGGCTGCCGGAGGAGCAGGCGACCTCGATTGCCTTTCTCACCGCGTCCGTGGTGGAAAAGGCGCTGCAGCTCGTGGCCCACGGCAAGGAACTCGAGGTCGAGTTGATCCAGGATCTCGTCGAGACCGAGCTCATGCGCTCCGGCCAGCACCTGATCGCCCGCCGCTACATCCTCTACCGGGAAGAGCGCAAGAAGGCGCGCCTGCTCCGTACCCCGCCGCAATCTTCCGAGCCGAGCGCCGCCGTCATCCACGTGACCTACCCGGACCGGTCCTCGGCCCCGCTCGATCCCCAGCATGTGCGGCGCAAGCTCATCCGCGCCTGCGCCGGCATGGACGATCGTTGCGACTGGCGGGAGATGGCCGAAGAGACGCTCTCGAACTTGTACGATGGCGTGCGGTTGGAGGAGATCGATAAAGCGATGATTTTCGCGGCCAAAGCCCGCATCGAACGGGAGCCAGCGTACAGTTTCGTGGCCGCGCGCCTGCTGCTCAACGTGATCTATCGCGAGGTGCTCCCGAGCGACGCGGACGATAACCAGAACGCCGCCACGCTGGAGGCCAGCCATCGGACACATTTCGCGGCTTACCTGCGGCATGGCGTCGATCTGGGCCGGCTCGACAGCAGCCTCCTGACCTTCGACCTGGAGAAAATTTCCGCCGCCTTGTGCCTGGAACGCGACACGCGGTTTACGTACATGGGCTTGCAGACGGTGTACGATCGCTATCTGACGCACAGCGCCGGGCGCCGCCTGGAGACGCCCCAGTATTTCTGGATGCGCGTGGCGATGGGCCTGGCCGTGCTGGAAAACGAGCAGAAGAACGAGCGCGCCATCGAGTTCTACGAGTTGCTTTCTTCCCTGCGCTTCGTCAGCTCGACGCCCACGCTCTTTAATAGCGGCACGCTGCATCCGCAGCTCTCCTCCTGCTACTTGAGCACCGTCATGGATGACCTGAACCACATCTTCAAGGTCATCAGCGACGACGCCAAACTCTCGAAGTGGGCCGGCGGTCTGGGCAACGATTGGACCAACGTGCGCGGGACGGGCGCCATGATTCGCGGCACGAACGGCGAGAGCCAGGGCGTCGTTCCGTTCCTGAAAGTCGCCAATGACACCGCGGTCGCCGTCAACCAGGGCGGCAAGCGCAAGGGCGCCATGTGCGCCTACCTGGAGACCTGGCACCTGGACATCGAGGACTTCCTCGAGCTGCGCAAGAACACCGGCGACGAACGCCGGCGCACGCACGACATGAACACGGCGAACTGGATTCCCGATCTGTTCATGAAGCGCGTCGCGCGCAACGAACGCTGGACGCTTTTTAACCCCAGCGATTGCCCGGACCTGCACGATCTCTACGGCCGCGCCTTCGAGCAACGCTACCTGGAGTATGAGGCCATGGCGGACCGGGGCGATCTGCCGCTGCATCGCCAGGTGGATGCCGTCACGCTCTGGCGCAAAATGCTGACGATGCTCTTCGAGACCGGCCACCCGTGGCTGACGTTCAAGGATCCGTCGAACATCTGCTCGCCCCAGGATCACGTGGGCGTGGTGCATTGCTCGAACCTTTGCACCGAGATCCTGCTCAACACTTCCGAAGAGGAAATCGCGGTCTGCAATCTCGGCTCCATTAACCTGGCCGAGCACATCACTGCCGGCGGCCTGAACGCGCCGTTGCTCGAGAAGACGATTCGCACCGCCATGCGGATGCTCGATAACGTCATCGACATTAATTACTACCCGACCAAGGAAGCGCGCACCGCCAATCTGCGGCATCGGCCGGTCGGTCTCGGGCTGATGGGCTTCCAGGACGCGCTCTATACGTTGGAAATTGCCTACGCGAGCGATGCCGCGGTCGACTTCGCGGATCGCAGCATGGAGCTGATCTCCTACCACGCCATCCTCGCTTCGACCGAGCTGGCGCGGGAACGCGGCACCTATCAGAGCTATCGCGGCTCCAAGTGGGATCGCGGGCTGTTGCCGATGGATGCCGCCGGGCTGCTGGCGCGCGAGCGTGGCGGTTATCTGGACGTGGATCGTTCTTCCACCCTCGACTGGTCGGTCGTCCGGCAGGCGGTCAAAAAACACGGCATGCGCAACAGCAACACCATGGCGATCGCGCCGACGGCGACCATTTCAAATATCACCGGGGTAGGGCAGTCGATCGAGCCGACCTACAAGCACCTGTTCGCCAAGTCGAATCTTTCCGGCGAGTTTACCACCATCAACGTTTACCTGGTCGAGGCGCTCAAGAAGCTCGCGCTCTGGGACACCGAAATGATGGAGGACCTGAAGTATTACGATGGCGTCTTGACCGAGATCGAGCGCGTGCCCGCGGACATCAAAGAGATCTTCCGGACGGCGTTCGAGATTGAGCCGCGCTGGATGATCGAGTGCGCGAGCCGCCGGCAAAAGTGGATCGACATGGGTCAGTCGCTCAACCTTTATCTTTCCGCGCCGAACGGCAAAAAGCTGAGCGACATGTATACCTTGGCCTGGGTGAAAGGCCTGAAGACGACCTACTATCTGCGCACGCTCGCGGCGACGCAGATCGAGAAGAGCACGTTGGATGTCAACCGGCGCGGCGTGCAGCCGCGTTGGATGAAGAACAAGAGCGCGAGCGCCGGGGTGCGCATTGAACGCTCCGCCGGTGCGCCGCCAGTGCCAGAGCCGGAACCCGAACCTGCCACGCTCGTGAATGCGTGCAGCATTCTCGATCCGACGTGCGAGAGTTGCCAATAAGATCCCAAACAAGGTAGGGGCGGGCTCTGCCAGCCGCCCCATTTGTCTCTGCTTCGACTCGCCAAATTTATTGCCGCATCCCGCCTAGAAAATCACGTTTCCCAGACAGCCAAGGGGCGGCTCGGAGAGCCCGCCCTACCTCATTTACCAAGCTCATGTCCTGTTGCACTGCCACCGACCAACGTCCGACCTTCCACGATCTGTCCCGCCGCATCGACGCCGATGACAAGCGGCTCATCAATTGCCGCGCCGTGGACGTGAATCAACTCATGCCCCTGAAATACCAGTGGGCCTGGGAACACTACCTCAATGGTTGCGCCAATCATTGGATGCCGACGGAAGTATCCATGCAGCGCGATATCGAGCTGTGGAAGTCCAGCCGCCTGAACCCGGACGAACGCCGCGTCATCATGCGTAACCTTGGTTTTTTCTCGACCGCCGAAAGCCTGGTCGGCAACAACATCGTGCTCGCCATCTTCAAGCACATCACCAACCCGGAAGCGCGTCAGTACCTCTTGCGGCAGGCTTTTGAGGAAGCCATTCACACCCACACCTTCCACTATATCGTCGAGTCGCTCTCGCTCGATCAGCGGGAGGTCTTCAACATGTACCACGAGGTCAACGCTATCCACGACAAGGATGCGTTCGAGATGACGCTGACGGCCGACATCATGGACCCGGATTTTAGCACCGAGACGACAGAGGGCGTGCAGAAGTTCATTAAGAACCTGATCGGCTTCTACGTCATCATGGAGGGGATTTTCTTCTATTCCGGCTTTGTGATGATGCTGTCGTTCAAGCGGCAAAACCGGATGACGGGCATTGGCGAGCAGTTCGAGTACATCATGCGCGACGAAAGCGTGCATCTGGCCTTTGGCGCCGATCTCATCAATGGCATCAAGGCGGAAAATCCCGCCGCCTGGACCTCGGACCTGGAAGCCGAGATCGAGGAGATGATTGAACAAGCGGTCGAGCTCGAGATCGCCTACGCGGAGGATTGTCTGCCGACGGGGATCCTGGGTTTGAACGCGAATTTGTTCCGCGAATACGTGCAACACGTGGCGGATCGCCGGCTGGAACGTATCGGTCTGTCGGCGCGCTACGGCTCGCGCAACCCGTTCCCGTGGATGAGCGAGACAATCGATCTGGGCAAGGAAAAGAATTTCTTTGAGACGCGCGTAACGGAATACCAAACGGGCGGAGCGCTCGCCTGGTAATCCGCCCCAAACCAAAGGTAGGGATGGCTCTCCGAGCCGGTCCCTGCCTGTTTGGCGAGTGCGCCGGTACACTGGAACTGCACCGATAAATTGTCGCGCCGCCCGATGCCTGGCCGCAGCAGAAAACCTTCAGCCGCTGTAATTAGTACTTGTATCGGGGTCGTCCCATCGCTCAGATCGGCCACGATGTATTTGTTCACCATTTGCCGGTCTTTTATCTCGATCCCAGCACTCTGCGTTATGGCCGCCGTTGGGTGGTGCCTGCTGCCGCCGCTTGCCCTGGCCGACGGCTCGGACGTGCCGAGGAAGATCGACGTTAAAGCCCTCGAAAGCGGCATTGCTTCCTGGCATGATCCAAGTGGGCCGGCAACAGCGCGCCGCACGGCCAGCAATCGTCCCTGGAGCGGGGCCGACCTGATCGCCGCGCACAAGAGCCTGCCGCTTGGCACACGCGTGCGGGTTTTTAATCTTTCGAATGGCCGGGAAGTGATCGTGGTGATCACGGATCGTGGCCCGTTCCGACGCGGGCGCATCATCGATGTGAGCCGCAGTGCTGCCGAGCAGTTGGGCCTCCTCAAATCCGGCACGGCCCCTGTCCGCATCGAGGCGCTCAAACCCGGTACGTCTTAGACTGGCTGAATTTCCGATCCGGTCCCATTTGTTTCCGATAGCGCAGGGGTGGCGACGGCTTTCCAGACAGTCTGGGACGGCTCGGAGAGCCCGCCCCTATCTTTTTTATAGAGCAGAGTGAGATAATCTGCAGCCACTTGCCCTTTGCTGAGGCGGCCTCCGAGTTGTAGGGGGGGGGGGGGGGGGG
>CAXUFU010000111.1:0-7344 GCA_964250275.1 uncultured Chthoniobacterales bacterium
CGCCTGCGGCGGGTCGATGGGCGGTGCGGGGAAGAAGGTTGCACAGGAAAAAGGCGCTCAGACCGCGGCGCCCGCGCGCCAGAAAAAGCAGCCGGCTGCGCCAGCCGTCAACCTCTTAAGCAGCGGCTGCCGCCTGCGGCCTGGAACCGGCTATATTCTTTGACGCCACAGACTTTCTCGTTCTTGATTTGCGCCGTGACCTGGCGCCTCCGACCATGATTTCCCAACGCACCTCCGGCCTCAACGGCGTGCTGGCGCTCTGCCAGATGCTGCTGACCGCTCTGCTTTTTTGGGTGGAAGCCATCGTGGTCCTGGTCGTTTACGGCGGTGGACTCATTTCGGCCTACTCTTACTTGCTCTACTGCGCGGTCGTCCTGCTGGGTCTGTTGATTGAGATGCTCAGCAACAAGCGCCTGGAAAGCGGGACCACGCACCGGGACTTCCTCGCCGCGCATAACCTGAGCCTGCGCCAGACGCTTTTCGGCGCCGGCCTGCTGCTCGTCTACCTGTTTTTCACCAAGGACACCGCCACCATCTCCCGGCCGTTTACGGCCTGTTTCGTGCCCTCGCTCTACGTCCTGCTGTTCCTCACCAACCGCTTCTTTCCCCGGCTCCTGGGCAATCGCTTCTTTGCCGAAGGCCGCTGGGAAAAAACGCTGTTGGTCGGGCGGGTGGCCCGGGCCGAGGCGTTGCGCCCCTGGCTCGAACGCAAGACGGACGTGGGCTTCCGCACCGTCGGCATCCTGTGCGACGACGATCCGTGGGAGCTGGAGCGCTGCGCCTTTCAACGGCTCGGCGGCACGCACCAGATGGTCGAGGTGGTCCGCCAATACGGCGTTACGCAGGTGATTCGCACGGAAATGCCCGCCACCGCTGATGAGCAGCACTTTTTCGTGGAGGCCTGCGACCAGCTCGGGGTGCGGCTCCTGGTCGTCGCGAACTTGCCGGAACGCTGGGGCCGGCCGCTGACGTTCATCGATGACGATGGCGTCCGCTTCATCGGCTTGCGCGAGGAGGCGCTGGAGAACCCTTTGAACCAGGTGTTCAAGCGCACGCTGGATCTCGCCCTCTCACTGCCGGTGATTTTGTTTATCCTGCCGGTGACGACTTTGATCGTCTGGCTTTTCCAGAGGCGGCAATCTCCCGGTCCGATCTTTTACCGGCAGAAGCGGGCGGGGCTGCAAAACAAGGAGTTCGGCATCTTGAAATACCGGACCATGCACGTCGGTCACGGCATGCAGGCCAAGCAGGCGACGAGCGGCGATCCGCGCATTTACCCGGCGGCGCGCTGGTTCCGCAAGCTGAGCATCGATGAGCTGCCGCAGTTTTGGAACGTTTTCAAAGGAGAGATGAGCGTGGTCGGTCCCCGCCCGCATCTGCTCGATCACAACGCCCTTTTTGCCCGGCAACTGGCCAACTATCAGGTGCGGACGTTCGTCAAGCCGGGGATCACCGGCTTGGCGCAGGTGCGGGGGCTGCGCGGCGAGGCCGTGACGAGCGAAGACATCACCAAGCGCATCGCTGCCGATATCGAGTACCTGGAAAACTGGGGTCCATCGTTGGAGGTAGCGATCGTGTTGAAGACGATCCTGCACGTGATTGTCCCGCCGAAAACGGCGTATTGAGCAGCGGGTTCAGCCGCGTCTCCCCTCTCGGTGCTTTGGTAAGAGGCCTATCTCAGCAGAAGTGCAGCCTGTAGCGCGAACTGTTTCGCCCCTCCCGCATAAACAGTCGAGAATCGATCAAGCGCGCCGGCCATTCTCAGCGAGGCTGGGCACAGCCAACCGGTCAACGTCAGAGCGTCCGCGTGACGTTGCGTCAGATCCCCCCAGTGCCAGATGGAATGATGGTGAAGGGCTGCGTTCCGCAGTCTTCGCACCTTGCTCATCCGGGCGGACGCCTCGCTGCGAGTTCGGATCGTGCGTGGCATACCGGGGAACACCCCGGTTATGATCTTATGCCAGAGTACATTATACCGAACGTCCAAAAGGCTGGTCCAAAAGCCAAAACTCAACTCCGCGATCAGGAATGGCTCGGTGATAGGCTTGCCAGTTTTTGACAGTCCTTCCTTCGCCTGGACAATCCTTTCGCGCTCCGATCCAGAAAGGAAGCCGCTTTCGTTTTTCAGCCACTCAGATCCGATCGGGGTGTGAGCGATCTCCAAGTGAACAGCATTTCGAAAACCTACCTCCAAAATCTGCAGGACTGGATACAGAGATTCGCACAGGGCGACATTCCACAGATATCTTGAAAGCGTCCCTTCATCTCCTCCTCCGGTCTGCCTGTAAGAGTCTAAGCGAGCCGGCGAGAGCGTTCGCTCGATGTCTTTAAGAAAATCCATTTGCGTTGGGAGGAGTCCACAGTGAATACTGTTTCACAGTCCGGGGGTTAAATCCTCTCCCGACGCGAAAGCGTCGGTGATGAACCCCCGGTCTTTTTTTGCCCTGCTCTGAAGCGGCCACCGCGTCAACCATTGCCGGTCTGACAGCCCGCCGCGGTTTGCTCGATCACCCGGGCAAACTCCCCGAGAACTTTCCCGCTCGCGAACCGCTCGCCGAAGCGGCGCCCCGCTTCACCCAGGGCCGCGAGCTCCGTGGGCATGAGCCGAGCGGCACGCAGCAACGCTTCCGCCAGCGCTTGCGGCTGACGCGTCGGGATGTGGAAGCCGAACCCGCCCTCGTCCACCGCGCTCGCCAGTTCACTGTCGGCATCCGCGACGGCCAGGACCGGCTTGCCGAAGGCCAGCGCGGTCAACAGCTTGCTCGGGAAGAAATACTGGCCCGTGCCCGCTTGCTGCGTGACCAGGCACACGTCGGTCTCGGTCATCATTTCATGGTACGCCTCATCGTCCTGCAGCGGCAGCAAATGCAAGTTAGGCTGATGCTGGCGTTCCAGCCCGGCCAGCAGCCGCGCCCGCGCCGCGCCCTGGCCGCAAATGACGATCCGAATGCCCGCCGCTGCCACCAGCGGGGCCGCGTCCAACAGGATTTCCAGGCCCTGCTTCATGCCCAGATTGCCCGAATACACCGCCAGGAAATCCGTGGCGGCAAATCCGTGCTGTTCCCGCCATCTCCCTGAAGCCTGGGCCTTCGACTCGACCGGCGCGTGCACCCCATTTGGAAAATAAACGCGCTTCTCCTCCGGCACTCCTTTGGCCGCGAAAGCGCGCAACATGCCCTGGCTGATCCCGGAGACCCGCGCTGCTTTGGCGTACGCAACGGCTTCCAGCCCATACAGCAAACGCGTGAACGTGTTGCGCTTGAGCATGCCCAGACCGACCGCCGCGTCCGGCTGCAAATCCTGGACGTGAAAAATAAACGGCACGCCGCGGCATTTCCCCAGCAGCCAACCGGCCGCGCCGAGCAGCAAAGGCGGGGAGACGATGATCGCCACGTCCGGCTTGGGCAAGGTGAGCGCGCGCAAAAACGACGTCAGCACGAACGTGCCTTCGTGCACGATGCGCTTGAGCACCGAGGCCCGGCTGGGGACGTAGTGCCAGCACCGGTGCACCGGGACATCGTTGACGATGTCCGTGCGGTACAGCCGGCCGGCATCCGGCGCCGCCTTCTGCCATTCCGGATAGTAACGAAAGGTCGTCAGCATGCGCGCATCGTGTCCCGCGCGACGGAGAAACTCGGCGAGCGCGACGTTGTACGGCGCAATCCCGGTGACCTCCGGCGCGTAGTTGATGCCCCAAATGAGTATCCGCATGCGAGAATCAGGCAGGCCCTACCGCCGGCGAGGGCGTCCGTGACCGCAAAACGCGGCAGGGATTCCCCGCCGCAATCATCCCGGCCGGAATATCACGCGTCACCAGCGATCCCGCGCCGATGATGGCGCCGGCGCCGATGCCCACCCCCGGAAGGATAAAGGCGCGCGCGCCGACAAAGGCGTCTGCCCCGATGACGATCGGCGCCGTCTGCAAAGGCATCGCCGGATGCGTAAAATCATGCGTCCCGGTGCAAAGATAAGCTTCCTGCGCGATGGTCGCGCGGGCGCCGATCTCGATGGGCCCGAGAGAATAAGCGTTCGCGCCGTCGCCCAGGCAGGCGCGGTCGTGGATGGTGAGATTCCAGGGGATTTGGATGGACGCCCGCTGGTGGACGAAGGGCGTGCCTTGCACGCGGCCGCCGAAGGCCCGCAGGACCAGCAGGCGCCAATGGTTCAGCGGCTTGGGCGTCCAGGCGCAGAGGAGCGCCCAGGCATATTCCCAAAGCAGCATCCGCACCTGTTCACCGCGGGTCCAGGGTGATTCGTACGGCGTCGCTTGCCGGTGGGTGGTGAGTGGGAACATACAGAAAAGGTACGGATGTCACCCCAAGCCGGTCCCCAAATGTCTGGATGACCGGCCAGTTGCTTGGCCCGACGCGTGTTCTCAGCGCGTGGGCAGATAATCAGGGACCGGCCCGAAGTGCCATCCCTATTTTATGACACCCCGCGCTTCCAACTGCCTGACCAACTCCGCGCCGGCGGCATCGACTTGAAAGCGCGTCTCGAAACAGCGGCGCGCGTTTTGCGCCAACCGGACGCGCTCTTCCGGTGTAACTCCCTGCCACTGCGCCAATAAACGGCCGGTGCCCTCCCGGGTATCCGCGGCCACCAGTCCCGCGCCGTCTGCCAGGATTTCCCGCCAAATATTTACCCTGTCGGAAATGAGCACCGGCGTGCCGCAGGCCAGCGCTTCCACGACCGCCAGACCAAAATTCTCCTGGTGCGAGGGCAGGATAAAGGCGTCCGCCGCGCGGAGCGCACCCCACTTGAGGTCGCCGGTCAACATCCCCGTCCAGATGGGCGCCTCCGGTCCCTCGCCGGCGCGCGCCCGTAGTGCGTCGACGAACTCCGTCTCGCCCGGCCCGGCGATGACCACTGGCATGGCGCCCGCCGTCCGGGCGCCGGCGGCGTCCAACAACAGGTCCACGCCCTTTTTCGGATGGACCCGGCCGAGAAACAGCAGGAAGCGGCGCCCGCGCAAAGCCGGGTAAGCCTCGTGGAAAAGCGCGGTCTGGCGTTCCGCGACTCCAGGCGGCTCCTCGATCCCCAGCGGCGCGACGGCTTCGTTGGTGCGGTAGAGCCAGAAGCTTTCCCGGGCCAGCCGCTTCTCCTCGGCACAGGTGAAAAACACCGCCCGCGCGTCCCGCAGCAGCCAGTATTCGGCCAGGCTCCAGTAGAGCCATTTCTTGGCGTGCTTGCGCGGGTACGTGCGCTTGAACCACGGGTCCAGCATGCCGTGCGCATAGACAAACCGCGGGCTCCGGGCGCCGCGCCAGGCCCGCCAGGCCGCAAACCCATGGTATTGCCACAGGCCGTGCGAAATGACGGCGTCGAAATCATCGCGCCGCGCCCGCAGCCACGGCTCGAGCCCCGGCGCGTACTGGTAACTCGTCCGCGAAGGACCCAGCGCGTGGACCGGGCACGGGGCGTCCTGCAGCCAGGCCGCGCCGGGAGCGTCCACGGTCGCAATTTCCGTCTCGTGCCCGGCCCGCACCAACGCCGCCGCGATCTGACGGATGGCTTCGGCCACGCCGCCCCCGCGCGGATCGAGCGAAGAGGTGACGTGCAATATTTTCACCGGGCGTAAAGCGTTGGATCCGGGGGTGGGTGCCGCCGCTAATACACGAAACCCGTGTCGCGCCGGAAATAGGCGTTTTCCTCGATCGGCAACGACCGCAACGGCCGCGCGGGCACGCCACCATAGAGCTGGCCGCTCTCGCTGTAGGCTTTGTTCAGCAACGATTTTGCCCCCAACACACATCGGTCCGGCAACACCGCGCCGCCCAGCAACACGCAGTTGGTGCCGATGAAACAGTGCTCGCCGATCGTCACCGGCGCCGACGATTGGCGGCAGACCGCGAGATCGATGCTGTGCGTGAGGATTTGCGTCTGAAAACCCGCCAGGGTCGTAAACGCGCCGATCGAGACGGTATTCGTGCAGTCGATCAGGTGCCGATGCGTGATCGCCGCGTGCGCGCCGACGAGCAACTCCGGGCGCCGCTCCGGCTGGTGCGCATAATGCGGCGAGGGACCCAGCGGAAAACCCGTGATCCAAGCGAGATTGCCGATGAACGCGTGTTCACGCAAGTGGACCAGATCGAGGTTCTTGCAGACGGTCAGATGGCCGATGCGCGCATGCGCTCCCAGGATGAGCCGTTGCGGGAAAACCCACGAGAGGCCAATGCGGCTGGTGGGATCGAGCTCGTAGCCGAGCCAGCGTTGCAACACTCGCCGGCGCCAGCTCCAAGGCAGCAGGACGGTCAGGGCCAAGAGCAGCGTTTTCATGAGCGCCCGGCCTCCGCGGCGGCGGTCCCTGCCGCCGCCACCGGTTCTTCGGCCGGGGCCGCCTGGCGCAGTTTGGCGTAATGGTCGACGTAGTGGCCGATCATCGTCTCGGCGGCAAAGCGTTCTCCGTTGGCGAAGCCGCGCCGCACCCACTCGGCGCGCGCGGCAGGATCACGCGAGAGGCGGACCAGTTCGCCCGCGAACTCCGCTTCCGCTTCCGGCGCGCGCACGAAACCGCTTTCGCCCACGACCTCCGCCAGCGCACCGGCATCGCTGCAGAGCACTGGGCAGCCGCAAGCCTGCGCCTCGATGGCCGGCCAGCCGAACCCTTCAAAGCGCGAGGGGAACAGCAGCGCAAACGCCCGGCTGTAGAGCGCCTCCAGGAGCGCATTGGGCGGCCCGACAACCTGGGCCACGGCCCCGGCGATCCCCAGCTCTTGCGCCAACTCCAGCAACTCCGGCGGCAGCGCCTCGCCCGCAAACACCATCCTTGCCGCCGGCCATGCCCCGCGCGCCTGGGCAAAAATCCGGAGTACCGCTGCCCGGTTCTTGCGCCGCAAGCTCGAGCCGACATTCAGCACGAAGGACACCGCCGGATCGAACCCGGGGATCTCCCGCAGCCGCGCCTCCGCCTCGTCCGGCGCCAACGGCCGGTATGGGGCGTTGAGGCCGTTGAACACCAGATTGCTCCCGGGCCGCGTGCCATCGGGGCGGCGGATCAGCCGCTCCACATCCTGTCGCGTCGCGGTCGAGACGCATGCGATCCAATCCGCCCGCGCCAGCGAGCCGGCGATCCACCTCTGCAAGATTTTACCCGTGCCACTGGCGGGGCAATCGGTCGCTTCGCCGAGCGCACCGCGCACCGCGCCAAGATCGTGGCAGGTGACCAACACCCGATGGCCCGCGCTTGCGGCCGCCGGCTGGTACACGGCGTTCGAGTGGTCGCAGATGTGCACGACGGCTTCCGCCGCCAGCCGGCGCACGCGCCGGCGCAGCCAGAGTGGAAACAGCACGTACTTGTCAAAGTAGGCGAGCCACTTGCCCGGGCCGGACCAGGTCGGCAGCCAC
>CAXUFU010000111.1:7383-7600 GCA_964250275.1 uncultured Chthoniobacterales bacterium
GCCACGTCCGCGGCGATCCCGCGCGCCGCCAACCCCTCTCGCAGCATGGCGACAAAGCGCAACATGCTCTCCTGGCCATCGCGCGGATAGTTCCCGATGAGCAGGACGCGCTCCGCCTGATTTGCCGAGGCTGCCATAGCCGGAGGAACGAAACTCATGCGCCCGGCTCGATCTTATCGTCGGGCGCGTGCAAGCGCTCCGCCAGCACGGACCGTCC
>CAXUFU010000112.1:0-4819 GCA_964250275.1 uncultured Chthoniobacterales bacterium
GCGCCAGCACGCTTTTTCCGCCCGGTCGAGCGCCTCGATGGTCCGCGCCGGGAGTTCGGCGGCGGAGCGCGCCACGGACAGGTTGCCCAGCATCGCCGTAAGCAGATTATTGAAATCGTGCGCGATGCCGCCGGCTAACACGCCCAGGCTCTCGATCCGGCCCGCCTTCTGCAACTCCTCGGCCGCGCGATGCCGGTCGGTGATATCGTGGAAGACCAGGACCGCGCCGGTCATGTGCCCCTTGGGATCGACAATCGGCGCCGCGTTATCGGCAATCACGCGTTCCGGGCGGCCGGGCGCAGTCAAATGCGCGGGATCATGCGGCGCCGCCCGCAGCCCGGTGGCGAGTACCGCACGCACGGGGTTATCCGCCTGGCGCCGCGGCTGAGCGCCGGAACGCCGGTAAAACTCCTCGATCGGCACGCCCGTCGCCTCGCTGCCATGCAGGCCGCAGAGGGTCTCCGCGCCGGTGTTCAGGTAGGTCACGTTCCCGGCGGCATCAGTCGTGATGACCCCGTCCGAGATGGAATCCAGGGTCACGCCCAGGAACTCTTTTTCGGTCGCGAGCGCCTCTTCGGCGTTTTTTAACGCGTCGATATCCGCGTGGAAGCCGAGCGTGCGCAGCAAGCGGCCGTCGGGAGCAAAAAAATCGATGCCCGAAGCCTGGACCCAACGCTGCTGTCCATCGCGATGCCGCAGGCGCAGCGTGCGGCTAAACGGGCGGCGATTCTCGCCGAACTCACGCTGGGCATGAGCGGCAATGACGCTGGCGCGATCATCCGGATGGACGACTTCGAGCCAGGTTTGCTGGGTATCGGGCAATTCCTCGGGGCGATAACCGAGCATCGACTTGAAAAGGGGCGAGTAGTACGAGCGGCCCGAGACGAAATCCGCATCGAAAAAGCCCAGCGGACTGCTGGTGATAATCAGGTTGAAGCGTTCCTCGCTCTGATGCAGCCGCTCCTCGAGCGCCTTGCGCGCCGTGATGTCCCGGTGAAAACCGAGTACCCGCGTGCGCCGACCGCCCGGGTCGGTGAACTCGATTCCGGTGCTCTCGATCCAGCGATAACCGCCATCGCGATGGCGCAGCCGGAAGGAGCGCGCGTACCGGCTCATCCCCTCGCCGATGGCGGCGCGTTCCGCCAGCCAATCCGTATTCGCATCCTCCGGATGGATCAAATCCTCATACAACACGTGAGGCTCCGGCATATCGGTCTCTCCGTAACCGAGCATTTCCCGGTAGCTGGGCGAAAAGTAAGTCGTTTTGCTGACGCAATCGCAGTCAAAAAAGCCCAGCAGACTGCTGGTCATCAAGTACCCAAACCGCTGTTCGCTGGCGGCGAGGCGCTGCTCGGCCTGAACCAGGCGTTGTTCGGTCTCGGCGAGGCGCCGCTCGGCGGCCGCCAGTCGCCGTTGCGTTTCGGCCAGGGGCTGTTCCGGCCCGGGCCGGCCGGCCTCGGGCGGCGGCTCAGCCAGGCCATCAAGTTCTGGAGGATGTTCCGGGGTGAGTATCTGCGGCTTGGGGGCCGGAAGCTGGCTCTTGCCGGCGAACAGATCCGGCTGGGCTGCTTCGGGAGCGGCGGGAGGGACCGCCGGAGCTTCCTCTGGCACATTGCCGGGAGCCGGTGCGGCGTCGGGCTCCGCGGAGGCCGCGGCGGCACTGCGGGCCAGGCGCTGCTCAGCGTCTTCGAGCCGGCGCTCCAGGCCCTCGCGGATGGCGATTTCCCGGTGCAGTTCCGCTGCTAACGCTTCGGCCGCCGTTACCCCGCGTTTGCCGGGGCTCACCATCGAGACCAGGGGTCGCGCTTCCTCGCCCGGGCTCATCCTCTCCCGGGGTTGGCCGTTGGGCTTGCCCCCGGGCGGATGCCCGTTGCCGGTTGATGCGAAAGGGTCCATCTGCAAAGAACAGGGGTCAGGCCCGCCGGATGCCTGCCCAGCTATCCGCCAGTGCTAGAGGAGCTTCCAAGTTTTCGCGCGCCGGCATGCCTAGTCTGTTCGCAAATTAAATGCCACACGTCCGGCAATGTCGAGACATCAATGCAACTTGGCCGCGACGATCGCTCCCGGTTAAAGGGTGCGCCGCGTGCGCAAGCTCGCCGCCACCAGCTTGCGCACCCGGCGCAAATCCCGCAGCATCCTCCAGCCATCCCGGAGTACCCGCACGTGTGTGGCTTCAGCGTCGAACCATTCCACCGGCAGATCGACGACCTCCAACCGCAACGCCGCGGCGAGCGCGAGCACCTCGACATCGAAACTGAAGCCGTCCAGGAGCTGGCGGCTAAAAATTTCCCGCGCGGCCTCCCGCCGGAAGGCTTTGAACCCGCACTGCGTGTCTCTCCAGCCGACCGGCAGCCCTTGCACCCGCACGAACCAACTGAACACCTCGCTCAAGATGCGCCGCAGCCACCCTTGCGGCCGCCGCACCCGGCTCGCCGGATGGCGCCGGTTGCCGATGAGGACATCCGCCTCCGGATGGGCCGCGAAATAGCGCAGGAAACGCTCCACCTCCTCGATCGGCGTGCTCAGGTCGGCATCCGTGAAAAACACGATTGCGCCCCGCGCCCGCAACATGCCGGTCCGGACCGCATAGCCCTTGCCCCGCTGGACCTGATTGTCGATCACCTCGACGCCGGCCAAGCCCACCGCCGCGGCCCGGCTGGCGGCCAGTGTCTGATCGGTACTGCGTTCGACGACGACGATTACTTCATAGGGATCATTCGGCAACCCGGACGAGGGTAGATCGAGGCTCTCGCAGTAATCGGCTACCCGCCGCAGGTTGGGCGGCAGCCGGCTGGCTTCGTTGTACGCCGGTATGACGATCGAGAGGGAAATGAAGGCGGAAGCGGCGGACATCCGAGTGGGAGAAGGCGGGACAGCGTGCTGCTCACTGGACATCGCCCGCCGAACAGGGGAAAGCAGAAATTCACGCGCGGCTCTGGCAATTACCGCAAACGGCAGCTAAGAAGTTAGCCTGCCACATGGACACCGCGTCGTCGCTGCCCGCTCCCATGCCCGCGCCCGCATCCGCGCCGGGCCAGCCTGCCGCCGCGGACGATGTCTTTACCGTAACGCTGCGTTGTAAACGCGGTTCCCTGCCCCTCGTGCGCATCGGCATCGTGGCGCTGGCGGCCTTCCTGCGGCTCTACGCGCTGGACCTGCGGCCGCCGCACTTCGACGAAGGCGTCAACGGCTGGTTCCTCGACCAGATGGCGAAGACCGGGTTCTATAAATACGACCCGACGAACTATCACGGACCGCTTCATTTTTACGTGCTGTTCGTCTTCCGCTGCCTCTTTGGGCGGCATCTGTGGGCGTTGCGTCTGCCGATCGTCTGCATCGGCATCCTGACGGTGGATTGGCTGTTCCGCTTCGAGCGCTTTTTCGGCCGGCGCGTCTGCGCCTGGGCGGCGCTGGCGATGGCCGTTTCGCCCGGCTTCATCTATTACCAGCGGGATGCCATCCACGAGACCTGGCTGGTGTTCTTCCTGGTGCTGTTGTTCTGGGGGGTGTTCGGGCTCTGGCAAGATGGCCGCCGGCGCTACCTCTGGGCGGTCGGAATGGCCGTTTCCGGCATGGTGCTGACCAAGGAGACTTACGTCATCCATCTCGGCTGCCTGTGGGTGGCGGCGATCGGCGTCTTGCTGCTCGAGCGGGTTTGGCCCTCCCGCACTCCCCTGTTGCGTGCGGCCGATGGAACAGCCACGCCGTTGGCGGCGTCCAAGCGTCTGCCCGCGCCGCAGCCTCTATTTGCCTCGCTCGCGCCGCAACGCTGGTCGGAAGGAGATTTGGCCGCGGTGGTCCTGGTCGCACTCACGGCCGTCATCCTGTTATACTCGGGGACGGGGCTGCACTTTGCCGGGCTGGAAGGACTGTTCACGGCGTTCGCTCCCTGGATGCACAAGGCGAAAGTCGGCGAAGGCCACGACAAACCGTTTCTGTACTGGCTGAAGGTGCTTGGGCGCAACGAACCTTGGGCGGCCTTCGGGCTGCTCGCGTGCTTGCGCTGGGCGGCGCCGCGCACGGACGACTGGCGCCTGCGCCTGCTCGCGGTCTATGCGGTGCTCACGCTGCTGGCCTACTCGTTCATTCCTTACAAGACGCCGTGGTGCCTGCTTTCGTTTGCCTGGCCGTTTTTCCTGGTGGGCGGCGCCGCCATCGAGGAAATCGGCGGGAGCAAGCCCGCCTGGGGCACCCAGCGCGTGGCGTGGATCGGAGCGGGAGCGCTTTCCCTCGTTTCACTCGCCTTCGCCATCCAACTCAACTACTTCCAACCCACCAAGGATACCGGCCAGGATTACGTCTACGTGCAGACGTTTCCGGACGTCAACCGCATCGTCGATCCGCTGCTCAAGCTCGCGCAGGAAGATCCGCGCTACTATCAGCTCAAGGGCACCATCATCTGCGGCAGCACTTACCCGCTGCCGTGGATGCTCGGGGATTTCACGCACATCGGCTATTACTCGGACGCACTCAGTCCGCCGGATTACAACGCGGACTTCCTGCTTGTCACCCAGAGCCGGGTCGCCAGCGTGGAAGCGGGCCTGCACGTGCCCTACTTCCGCGAGACCGTGCGCCTGCGGTCCAGTCTCGATCCGCTTAATCTTTATCTGCGCGCCTCGCTTTTCGGTCACCTTTTCCCGGGCCGCATGCCGGAGTTTGTCCCAGTCCCTCCACCGGCGCCGCTTCCGCTTTCCGGGCATGAGTTGGTGCCGCCGTGAAGGCGGTCGAGACGCCAGTATTAGGAGCGTTCCAAAACAGGTGGACGGGCACGCTCCGTCGTGCCCCTCTTTGTCTTTCGGAAAAGCGTCACGACGGAGCG
>CAXUFU010000112.1:4829-7575 GCA_964250275.1 uncultured Chthoniobacterales bacterium
CCGTCTTGGTCTTCGCAAACCGCCCCCCCCGGCCGGGCGCCCGACCAACGCAGAAGTAGAGGGGTCCAGCGCCGCCCGCATGATCTCGATGGGCGCGGGTTGCCCGAACCAGTGCTCGAACGCCAGCGCACCCTGGTGCAGCAGCATCGCCCGCCCGCCGGCGGCCCGGGCGCCTGCCTGTTGGGCGATCGCCAGGAGCGCGGTCGGCGTGGCGTCGGCGTGGTAAACCGTGTCGAAAACGGCTGGCCGCGACGATAACTGCGTGGCCGTGAGCGGCGACGGATCGGAGTGTTTCAGCCCCAGCGACGACGCGTTGACGATCAGGTCCACGCGCCTTGCCGCCGCCGCCAGGGCCACCGGCTTCCAGGGCACTGCTTCGATGATGACCTCGCGGCGGGCAGTCGCGCCGCGGTTATTAGGAATCAGGCCGGCTAGTTCCTGGGCCAGGGCTTGCGCCTTGGCTTGCGTACGGTTGACCAGGGCCAGGTGCCGGCAGCCCGCCAAAACGCACTCGGCCGCCAACGCCCGGCCGGCGCCGCCGCCCGCGCCCAGAATCAGGACCCGCACACCGGACAGCTCCAGCCCGAACTCGGCGCGGACCGCCCGGACGAACCCCGGCCCGTCGGTGTTGAAGCCCCGCAAAGTGCCGTCCGCTGCCACGCGCACGGTGTTGACGGCGCCCAACGCCGCGGCGTGAGCGTCCACGGTGTGCAGGAACGGCAGCGCCGCCGTCTTGTGCGGGATGGTGAGGTTCACCCCGATGAAGCCCACCGCGGCGATCAGCTCCAACGCCTCGGCCAGCTCCCCGGGACGCACGTGCACCCGCGCGTACCGCGCCGCCAACCCACACGCGGCCAGAGCGGCGTTCTGCATGGGCGGGGACGCCGAATGTGCCACCGGATCGCCGAAGATCGCCAGCCGGATCGGCTGATCCAATCCGGCCGTCACCGCGGCCCAAGTCCGCAGCTCGGCCATGGAGTACACGCGCCGGTCGATGGTGGAAGACGCAGCCATGGCGTACGCTCAACGTCTCGCGCCCGGACCCGGTGGAGCAGGCACGGCATTGGCCAGCAGCGCGAAGTCGCCCCCGGCGCCGGAGACCAGCAGCGGGCGCGTGGGATCGAACCAGTTGAACAACGCGCGCGCGCCGCGCGGAGAGTGCCGGTCCAGGACGATGTGGTCCAATTCGCCCGTGCTTTGGAACTGGATGGCTTGCGCGGGCGAGAGGTAAACGAGCCGGCGCAAATAGACGAGCATGGCGGCATCCTGGGCGGTCGGTGCCGCAGTGAGAACCAGTTCGCAGCGGCTCGGGGCGGTCATGGCCCTTACCTGCGCCCCGAAATCGGCCCAGACATTCGCGTGCCGGCGGTAAACGAGGCTGACTTGGGTGACAGTGGCGGCGGCGGTGATGGCACCCGCCAGCCACAGCGTCCAACGGCTCCAGGTCCGCGGCCAGGCTGCTTCCGCGGCTGCCGGGGCAAGGCCGGCAGGGTCCGCAGGGCGGGTCCGCGCGGCAGCCAGCAGGGACGTCAGGATCAAGCAGAGCGGTGGCAACACAGGAAAGATGCGGTCCAGCGGCTTGGCCGGGAAAAGGGACAGACAAACCAGGCCCCCCGCCGCCCAGCAGACGAGCCAACGGCCGCCCGGGTCCAGGCACAAACGCCACCAGACGCGGTGCGCCCACACGCGCACGGCGAGAAAGAGGAGGCTCCAGGGCGCCCACCGCACCAGCAGTTGCAGCGCGTAGTAGTAAATGGGCTGGGTTGGCGCCAGGGGAGCTGCGGCCGACCACAGGCGCCCGGTTTCAGGATGCCCGAGCACCTGTTGATAAAACCCCGGCATGGTGATCGCCCCGCGTTCCAGCCAGAGAAGAAACGGCAGCAACGGGAGAGCCCAATGCCACCAGCCGCCCCAGGCGTCCGGGAGCGGTTGCGCCTTGAGCCAACGGCTGACCCACCGGTACGCGAGCATCCCCGGCAGGAGAAACGCGTAGACGATCGGTCCGGTGGTCATCAGCGCGGCGAGCACCAGCCAAAAAACCTGCCAACGAGCACCGAACGACCACGGCCGGCCCGCGCGGACGCGGCTCCAGATCAGCCAACCCAACAGCGTGGTCTCCAGGCTGAAAAGCATCTCCGGGCCCACGAGCATCGCCAGCCGTGGCGTGAGGAAGTTCAGGGCGAAGGATCCCGCGGCGACCGTCCCACCCCACCTAGGCCAGAGTTGCTCGCCGGCGCGCCAGAGCAACACCACCAGCCCCAGGCCCGCCGCCAGGGAGGGCAGCCGCCAGGCGAGATCCCAATCGCCGGCGCACAGATAATACAGCACCGCCGAGATCCACCCCGGCAAGGGCGGTGCGGTTGTGGCGCGAAGGCTGCCGGGCAAGTGTTGGAACCACCAGTGCCCGGCCCGGACCATTTCAAGCGAAGTAAACGCCTGCTCCGCCTGGCCGTAATCCTCCAGCCGCCAGGGCATGTCCCGCAGCAGAAAAAGTAACCCGATCAACGCGAGCAAACGCCATTCGCCGATCCCTACCCGCGGCCAGCCGCCGGGCTCCGGCACGCCGGCGGGCAGGGAGTTGATGGCCGGCTGCCCTTCCGCTGGTAACGACACGCCGCCATGAACGCATCCCGCGCCATTGAAACGCAACCCTATTTTCGTCTGCCGCACCCGGCGCCGCCCCCCCGCCCCATACACACAAACGTATGGACCGGCGCAGCCCCCCCCCCCGCGGCAGCTGGGGCCC
>CAXUFU010000113.1:0-7564 GCA_964250275.1 uncultured Chthoniobacterales bacterium
GGCGCTGTACCCGGCAGGCGAAGCGCCCGCCCTACAACCGGAACTTACCGGCTACAACATTTTCTAATCTGCTCTAAAGGGCTCGAAAACCCGCCGGCCGTTACTCGGCGGCGAGCTGCGCGTGCAACGTAATTTCTGCCTTCAACACCCGCGACACCGGACAAACCGCTTTGGCTTCGGCGGCGATTTCCGCGAATTTCGCGGCGTCGATTCCGGGCACCCGCCCGGTCAAGTCGAGGTGGATGGTGGTGATGGTCCAGGTGCCGCTGACTTGCTCGAAGGTCAGCGCCGCGTCGGCCGAGAGTTCGGCGGGAGGAAAGCCAGCGCCGCTGAGCATGGCGGAGAGTTGCATGGCGAAGCACCCGGCGTGTGCCGCGGCGATGAGTTCTTCCGGGTTGGTGCCGGTGCCGTGTTCAAAGCGGGCGGCGAACGAATAGGGAGTCTGATGCAAGACGCCGCCCTGGGTGGAGAGCGTGCCTTGGCCAGTCTTGAGATCGCCGTTCCAGACGGCGGATGCGGTGCGTTTCATGAATTGGGGTGGTTTCGTTAGGAGTCGAGCAACGCTAAACCATCATCTGCACTTGTGCCGCCAGGAACGAAAGCTTGCGCTAAAATTTCGCTTTGCGTTTCCGCTGAGCGTGAGGAACACGCGCACCTCTCGAACGTACCTGGCCTAAAGATGGCCCAGCAGTGGGGCAGGTCTTGGACCGGAGCCTCCCAGTTCCTATGATTGTTGTGGAAGCAACGATTGCTTTTCCTGTACAACGGAAATTTGTGAGACGCGCTGCACAGACTCGCCGCCCTTCTGGCGAGTCGCTCCGTCAGTCTCGCGCACGGTAAACCGCCATGACGCCACATCGGTCAGGAACAGCGGATGCCCCCGGTGAACCTTTCCAGGCGACCCGCTGGAGCGTGGTGCTTGCCGCCGGCCGGGACGAAGAAGCCCCCGAACTGGCTCGCGCCGCGCTGGCCGAACTCTGCCAGACCTATTGGGCCCCGCTGTATGGCTTCATCCGCGGCCGCGGTTATTCGCTGCACGATGCGCAGGACCTCACCCAGGGATTCTTCACCCACCTGCTCGAACACCAGATCTACACGCGCGCGGACCAGACCAAGGGGAAGTTCCGCTCGTTCCTGCTCGCGGCGGTGAAGAATTTCCTCAACGATGCCTATGACCGGCAGCGTGCACTGAAACGCGGCAGCGCAAACGAGTTCCTGCCCTTGCACGACGCACAGGCCGTCAGCGCCGAGGCCCTTTTCCAAAGCACTGCTTGCCCTGGCGCAGCCGGGTCGGCGGATTGCCTCTTCGAGCAACAATGGGCCGAAACCCTCATCGGCACGGCGCTCCAGCGGCTCGCGGAGGAGTTTGCCGCTGGCGGCAAAGCCGATCTTTTCCGCGCGCTAGAGGTTTTTCTGCGTGGCAGCGCCGAGCCGTTGCCCTCCTACGATCAGCTTGCCAACCGGCTCGGCATGCCCGCGGCGACAATGCGCAGCCATGTCACCCGGTTGCGGGCGCGTTACCGCGATCTCTTACGGGCGGAGCTGCGGCGAACCGTGCAGACCGAGGCGGAAGTGGACGAAGAACTGGGCGAGCTGCTGCGCGTCCTGACTGCTCGCTAATTGACTTCTCCATGGAAACACCTCCCAATACGGGCGGCGTCTGCTCGACCTGCGGCACGCGGTTGAACGCGGGCGGCAGTTGCCTGGCCTGCTTGCTGCGCGCCGGGATGGGAGAGAGCGCCGAAAGCCAGGTGAACGCAGGGCCTGCCTACGGCGACTTTGAGGTGGCCCGCCGGGAGGACGGTTCGCTCTGGGAGCTTGGCCGGGGCGCGATGGGCGTCACTTTCAAGGCGATGGACCGAATATTGCATCGCGCCGTGGCTCTAAAGGTCGTCCAGCTTGGCTCCGTGGACATCCAAGACCGCCACCAAAACGCGGCCTTGCGGGAACGTTTTCTGCGCGAGGCACGCGCGGCGGCGGCCCTGCGCCACGCGAATGTGGCAGGCATTTACCAGTTCGGTGCCTCGGAACACGCTGATCGCTGTTTCTACGCGATGGAGCTGGTGGAAGGTGAGACGCTCGAAGCCCGCGTGCAACGGGACGGCCCACTGGACGCACCCACTGCGTTGGAGGTCGGCCGCCAGGTCTGCGCGGCGCTGGTCGCCGCAGCGGGTCGGGGACTTATCCACCGTGACGTCAAGCCCGGCAACCTCATGCTGACCAGCGCCGGCCGCGGGCCGTCCGCCCCGGTAGAGGTCAAGGTGATCGACTTCGGCCTGGCCAAGGCAGCCGCGGCCGCCGGCGAGGCGGACCTGACGGACGGCGGCTTTGTCGGCACGCCCGCCTACGCCAGCCCTGAGCAATTTGCGCGAGAACCGGTGGACGCGCGCTCGGACCTGTACAGCCTGGGCATCACGCTCTGGTTTGCGCTCACGGGTCGGGTGCCCTTCACGGGCCGCACGGCGGAGGAATTGCGCCACCATCCGGCGCGGTCCAAGCTGCCGGTCGGACAACTCCACGCCCGGAAGGTGCCACCGCCGGTGGTGGCATTGTTGCGCCGTTTCCTGGCGGTCGAGCCGGCCGAGCGGCCCGCGACCGCGCAAAAGGGTCTGGCGGAAATTGAAACCTGCCTTCGCCGGATCGACCCTCGCTTGGGCACCGGCTCCGGCCGAAGGCTGGCCGCGGCCGGTTGGACCGTTGCCGCCGCGCTGGCTCTGGCGGCGGCTGGCGGTTGGTGGAAAACTATCCGTACGGCGCCGGATCGTGCGGCCGCTACGGCCATCGCCGAAAAATCATTGGCGGTCCTGCCCTTCGACAATTTTTCCCCGGACAAGGAGAACGCTTATTTCGCGGATGGCATCCAGGACGAGGTGCTCACCGACCTGGCCAGGATCGCGGACCTGAAGGTGATCTCGCGGACCAGCGTCATGCTGTACAAGGACGCGGACAAGCGCACTAACCTGCGTGAAATCGGTCGGGCGCTGGGCGTCACGGACCGATGCGCACAAGTGGGCCGATCACTATGACGGCGACCTGTCCGACATCTTTTCCATTCAGAGCCAGATAGCACGGAAGATAGCCGACGCGCTCCACAGCCAGTTCTCCCCGGCGGAAAAAGCCGGCCTCGCCGAGCGCCCCACGGACGATCTCGAAGCGTATCAGCTTTACACCGAGGCCACCGAAATCTTCGTTTGGGATGACGTGCAGGATGGGGTGAAAAGCATCACTCGCAAAGTGGAGTTGCTGGAAGAGGCGATCCAGCGGGATCCGCGTTTCGTCCTGGCGTACTGCGCCCTGGCCAAGACGCAATGTGAATTTGGCGGCAGCGTGCATCTCGGTCTGGCGAAAAAAGCGGCGGAAACGGCCGCGCAGCTCCGACCGGATATGGGTGAACCGCATCGCTCCCTGGCGTTCTGCTACATTTATGAGGACGACTACGACCGAGCTCACGCGGAAATCACGACCGCACTGCGCACTCTGCCGAACGACGCCACGGCGTTCCAGATCGCCGGGATGATCGACGAGAGGCAAAACCGCTGGAACGACGCGGTCGCCAAGCTGCAAAAGGCGTTTGATCTGGACCCAAAAAACGAAGAGGTCGCGTTTCGCCTCGTGGAGGTGTACCACTTGCTGCGGCGGGAACGGGAAAAAGAACAACTGCTTAAAAGAAGAGTTCCGCGCAACCAGTCGGAGCATTATTGGATTCAGATTGGATTAGCCGAAGTCAAACTCGACATCGGCGATCCGGCGGCGGCGCAAGCGTTGCTGGACGAGATCCCCCTCGACTTCAACCCGACCGTCGCGTTCCGGTTCGTCCGCTTGAAAACCTTGCTTTTCCTGCGCGACTACGAAGCGATCACCCGGATGATGGCTGTCACCCCAACGAACATCGCCGATGGGTTATACGGCGGGACGCCGCCGGAGAGCAGGGTGGACGGATTGCTGGCCCAACTGCGCGGCGACGAGCCAAAAGCGCAGGCCATCTTTACCGCCTTGCGTCAAAAACTCGATGTCACCACCGGCGACGGCAAAAAGGACGCGGACTACTATTCTGATGCGGCAGCGCTCGACGCGAGGCTCGGCCGAAAAAAGCTGGCGATCCAGGAGGCGCGGCAAGCGCTCACCCTGATGCCGATTACGAGGAACGCTATGGATTATCCGGATGGCGTGGCCGGTCTGGCCTTCGCTTATGCCTGGACCGGCGAGAAGGACTTGGCGCTCGAACAACTCAAGCTCGCCGCGACACTTCCCGCCGGACCCTCTTATGGCGATCTGCGTTTCAGTTTCAGTTGGGAACCGCTCCGGGGTGATCCCCGTTTCGACGCCATCGTGGCTTCGCTCGCGCCCAAATAGCTGGTAAGTCGCCGCTTGCGAAGCTTTCGGGCGGCCCTTACAACAGGTCCTGGCCTCGCCATGAAAACCTTCTCCGGGAAGAAACCTCTCGCTGGCGGGTGGGTGCTCTCAGTCAGGTTAATCGGTTGGCTCCTAGCAACGGCCGTAGCTGACGCGCAGCAAGAAGGCGACGATGCGCAAGTAAGCCGTGTCATCGTCACTGGCTCCAACCTCCCCACCTCCGCGGAAGTGGGGCCAGCGCCGGTCGACGCCGTCGAAGAGGACATCCGTGACACCACCGGCCAGGAAGACGTGGAAAGCGTGCTGACCCGCTCGGTGCCCGCCATCTCCTCCAGCAGCGGCGCCGGCAGCGGGTTTAACCTCGGCCAATCCAACGCCAACATTGCCAGCGGCAGTACCCTGGGCGGCTCATCCATCGCGATTCACGGCCTGCCGACCCTCGTGCTGCTTGATGGCCGGCGCGTCACGGACTCCGCGGCGGAGGCTGCTGGAGGCCTACAATTTACGGATGTAAACCTCTTCCCCACGGCGCTGGTCAAGCGCATCGAGGTGCTCAAAGACGGGGCCTCGGCCATTTACGGCACCGAAGCCGTGGGCGGCGTGGTCAATGTCATTCTCGATCACGACTTCGAGGGCTTCGATTTCTCCACCCGCTATGGTTTCACGGAGAAAAGCGACATCCACAACGAAAGGTACAGCGCCATCGTAGGGGGTGGAGACGATAAGACCCACATCGTCCTCGCGGCGGATTACGTCGAGCAAGATCCGATTTTCGACCGCAACCGTGCCTATGCCACGCCTTCTTACGGCTCGCCGTATTACGCGGGCGTCGTCCATTTCGACACCGCGGGCGCGGTGCCGGGCAATCCCTACAATCCTTTTGGCAACGCCACCCTCGACGCTTCGCTCAACCCCGCGCTGACCAGCCCGAATCAGGTCCTCAAACCGGGTTCCATCCCGATCCCGACCGGCAGCGCGACTGCCCCCGCCACGGGCAACCCAATTCCGGGCGTTTACACAACCTTGGGCGCAACGGCTTCCGCGGCTGACGCCGCCGCCGCCCGCGGCTTCGATCTCGCGCAGGCCCAGACCATCACGCTGGACCAGAACCGCCTGAATTTCTTCGGATCCGCCGACCGCCAACTCCTGGGCAATCGTCTGGTGGCTTTCGCCGAGTTCCTCTGGTCGAGCAACTACAGCCAGAGTCAACTCAACGGTCAGCCGCTGTTCAATGGCGAGGGCGTTACGATTCCGGCAGGTTCACCGTACAACCCGTTTGCGGGCACTATCGACGATAACAATGCCGGGACCATTCAAGTCTCCGACCGCTTCGTGGCTTACCCGCGGGTCTTTCGGCAGGATGCCGACTTCTATCGCGCGGTCGCGGGCTTCCGAGGCGAGATCGTTCCCAACTACAACTATGACGTCGCGGTGAATGCCAGCCAGGACGTTTTGACGGCCAAGACTTTCAACCTGATCAACGGCATCGAGCTTAACGAGGCCATCGCCGGCGGCTATGACGCGGCGGGCGACCCGGTGCCGGGTGCCGCCTACTCGAAGGTGGACGGCCATTTGCAACCGGCGCTGGATTTTTTCTCCCGCAGCCCTTCTAGCGCCACGCTGGCCGGAGTTTTCGGCACCGACATTCGTTACTTCGAGAACAAGCAGTTAGGCGGGGATGGCAAGGTCACGACGTTCCCCTTGAACCTGCCCGCCGGTCCGCTCGGTTTTGTGGCGGGGGGCGAGTGGCGGCGCGAGGCGCTTAAGGGGAACATCGATCCGCAAACGTTTTTGAGCTCGGTCCCCGCGGCGGACATTAGTGTGGGTCGTGACGTTGTGGCGGGCTTCGCCGAAGTCTCGGTCCCGCTTACTGGACCGGCCATGAAAGTCCCGGGCCTCTACTCGCTCGATCTCGACGCGGCGGTCCGGTACGAGAAGTACGATCCCGGCGACAGCGCCTGGGTGCCGAAGGTCGGCTTCGTTTGGCGCCCCATCGCGGATGTTGCTTTACGCGGTACGTTCTCGAAAAGTTTCATCGCACCCAGCCTGTACGCGACCAATGGGCCGGAGGTGGTCGGGCAGTCAGATTTCGTCGATCTCGGGGCGGGAATCGAACAAGCGCAGGAAGAAAACGGAGCAAACCCAAAGCTGGGCAACATCACGGCGGATACCTACACAGCCGGCATCGTCCTCTCGCCCCGCCAAGTGCCGGGTTTAACTCTCGATGGCGACTTCTTCCATGAGGAAGAAAAAGACCTTATCGGGACCTTGCCAGACACGACCATCATCACCAGCGTTAATGAACTGGGTCTGGCGTCGCCTTTTGCCGGGTTGGTTCACCGCTACAGCTTTACGGGGCCGGGCGTCACTCGCCCGGGCCAACTCGAGGGCAACCTGCCGCTGTACTACGTTGTTGATTCTCTCACCAACCTCGGCGGCGTAAGGATCGGGGGCGTGGATTTCGGCGCTCATTACACCCGTGACTTCTCCGGGCTCGGCTCCTTGAGTCTCGGCGTGGAAGGCACGTATTATCTCCAGTACAAAGTGCAGGCCTTCAATTACTCGAAGTTCTACGATGTAATTGGATACTACCTTGGCCAAGCCAACGAGGTAGAACCCTATCACTTGACGCCGCAGGTTTCGTATACGGTTGGTGGCTGCACCGTCTCGGCGATCGGGAACTACATTCCAGCGGTGCGCGACGCCCATCAAATCTCCATTGATACGAGCCTTGGTGGTATCAATCCGGACAAGCCGAGTGCGATCCTTGCCAGTCAGGAAGTGACGAATGTCACGGCTACACGCTTCCAGGATTATCTTTCGAAGATTCGCGACTACTTCACGGTCGATCTTCTTCTATCCTACGAGTTTCACTCCGTCCCGACGGCGGCGTCTGTCGCCAAGACAAATGAAGGCGTGTTCGGCGCGGATGGGCCGCGTCGTTTCCTCGACGGCCTGAAGCTATCCTGCGGCATCGAGAATCTCACCAATGCGCGTCCCCCGTTCATCGCGAACTCGCCGGATGGCAGCAACACAGACGCCTCAATCTACGACCCATACCAGCGTCAATATTATTTCGTGGTCACAAAGAAGTTCTAGAGCAGAGTAAAAAATCTGTAGCAACTTGCCCTTGGCGGAGGCGGCCTCCGAATTGTCGGGCGGGCGCTCCGCCTGCCAGGGATGGCGCCGTCCCCGGCAAGCGAAGCGCCCG
>CAXUFU010000114.1:0-7532 GCA_964250275.1 uncultured Chthoniobacterales bacterium
GGTCAGAGCAGCGCCTGGGTTTGTACCCAAGTTTCCCGCCGCGACGTCGCCTCCCTGGTAATGGTAGCGTCGCGCCACCGGCCGGATCGCCAGATCACAAAGCAGGCCGATGACCAATAGGGCCGCCATCAGGTACATCGTTGACGAATACACCCCGACACCGGACGCGTGGTGGGCCAATTGATAATCGCGAATACGGTTGACCAACACCGGCCCGAGCACGCCCGCCACCGACCACGCGGTGAGTAAGCGTCCATGGATGGCGCCCACATGCATGGTGCCAAAAAGGTCCTTCAAGTACGCCGGAGCCGTTGCAAACCCACCGCCGTACATGCTGATGATCAGCGCGGTGACAATGACGAACAGCACCACGTTCCCCGCGTGCCCGGTAAAAGGTATGGCCACGTACAACAAAGCCCCCAGCAGCAAGTAAATCGCGTAAACCTGTTTGCGCCCGATGTAGTCGCTGAAGAATGACCAGAGGAAACGTCCCCCCATGTTAAAGAGGCTGAGTAAGGCCACAAACCCGCCAGCCGCCGCCGCGGTGACCTTGCCCTTGAAAATCTCCTGAATCATGGGAGACGCGTGCTCGAGGATGCCGATGCCAGCCGTCACGTTGAAACAGAGCACGATCCAGAGCAACCAGAACTGCGGCGTGTGCCAGGCGTCTTCCAGCGGCACCTGGGCGCTGGTGATCATGCCGTTGCTTTGCGGCGAGGGCGGCACGTAGCCGGCCGGTTTCCAGTCGGCGGCGGGCACCCGCACGATGATCGCGCTAAAGAGGATGAACACGAAATAGATCGCTCCCATGATCAGGAAAGCCGGCGCCACGCCGATATCCGTGATCGCGCCGGCGGCGGTCTTGCTGGCTGCCTGGAAATGGCTCATCAACACCAGGCTGAGATTCGAGCCGATGAAGGCGCCGCCGCCAAAGCCCATGATCGCCAAGCCCGTGGCCATTCCTGGCCGATCCGGAAACCACTTCACCAGCGTCGAAACCGGAGCGATATACCCGAGACCCAGGCCACAACCGCCCACGGCGCCGTACCCCAGGTAAATCAGCCAGAGTTGATGGAGATGCACGCCCAACGCGCCGATGGCAAACCCACCCCCGAAACACAGCGCCGCCGCGACCATGGTCTTGCGTGGGCCGGAGCGCTCGACCCACTTGCCGAACACCGCCGCCGAAGCGCCGAGAAAGGCAATGGCGATACTAAAGATCCAGGCGACTTCCGATTGGGTCCAGTCCGTACCCGTCACGGAGGCTTTGATGCCGATGAGCTTGGTCAGCGGCAGTACGAAGACGCTGAAAGCATAGACTTGCCCGATGGAAAGGTGAACGGCTAAAGCGGCCGGCGGGATCAGCCAGCGATTATAGCCGGCTGGCGCCACGATGTTTTCGCGGTCGAGAATGGACATGGGGGGAGGACATACCTGGCTTGAAAATAACCGCCGTCAGGCCGGGGCCGGCGCGAGTTCCGGGGGTGGCGCCTGCACGGACCCCACGGCTGAATCGCCGCAGGAGACCGTCTGGATGCGGCTTTCGCCGGCGTAGATGTTGAAGCGCTCGCCGCGGACAAAACCGAGGAGCGTCATGCCATGCGTTTGCGCCAGCGCCACCGCGAGGCTCGACGGCGCTCCCACCGCCGCCAGCATCGGCAGCCCGGCCGCGAGCGCCTTTTGCACCAGCTCGAAGCTGGCCCGGCCACTGACAAAAAGCAGCTGGTCCGCAAACGCCCGCGTTCCGCCCGAGAGCAATTGCGCGCCGATCAGCTTGTCCACCGCGTTATGGCGGCCGACGTCCTCGCGCACATCGGCGAGTTCACCCGCAGCATCGAAGAGCGCCGCGGCGTGCAGTCCGCCGGTCTGTTCAAAGACGGCCTGCGTCCGGCGCAAAGTGCGCGGCAGTCCGTGGATGGTCTCGGCAGTAAAGAAAGGCCCGGAGGTCAGTGACGGCCTGTTCCCGGCGAGTTGGAGCGCCGCAATGGACGTCTTGCCGCAGACGCCGCAGCTCGAGCTGGTGTAGAAGTGGCGCTCCAGCCGGCGAAGATCGACCTGGACGCCGGCTTTGAGTTCCACGCGGGTGACGTTCGTTTCGGGCGCATCGATGCGCTCGATCTGGGCGGCGTCCCGAATGATGCCTTCGGTGAAGAGGAAGCCGGCGGCGAGCGCGGGGTCGCAACCTGGCGTGCGCATGGTCACGGAGATACTCTTTTCCACGCGCCACCCGTTCCGTTCGTATCCGAGCCGGATTTCGAGGGGCTCCTCCACGGCGAGCAGGTCCTCCGCCGCGGCGCCGGCTTGGTCCGCTTCAACGCGCCGGATGAGGCTTTTGGCTACGCTGCGCTGCATAACGGGAGGACGCGGAGTTAACGTAGCACCGCGTAAGGCAAGGCTAGGCGCATGGGTAAGGCGATGCAAACCGCGGTCGACTTCTGGCAGCAGCGAAGCTGCGTCGTAAAATGAGGTAGGGATGGGTCTCCGACCCGGTCCCTGACTGTCTGGATGCGCGGATCTTACATGGGACGGCCCATCCTTTTGGCGCACCCACCAGACAGCAAGGGACCGGGTCGGAGACCCATCCCTACCTTATTTTCGATCCTAAGGCTCGCGCTTGGGCGGCATCCCGGGCGATCTGCGCCCGCAACTCCTCCAGGCCGCTGAACTTGCGCTCCGGCCGCAAAAAGGCCCGGAAGCTCACCTCCACATCTTCGCCGTAAATCGTGCGGTCGAAATCGAAAATATGCAGCTCGAGCAAACGCTCGCCCCCGGGCGCGTCGACCGTCGGACGGACGCCCAAGTTGACCACGCCGGAATATCGCTCGCCACGCCACTGGGCGTCGACGGCATAAACGCCGTTGGGCGGGAACTGCTCGTTGTGCGCGGCCAGGTTCGCTGTCGGAAACCCGATCTGCCGGCCGAGCTGCCGGCCCGCGACCACCGTACCGAGAATGGTGAAATCACGGCCCAGTAATCTCGCGGCTTTATCCAGATCGCCCGTTTCCACCGCCTGCCGGATCAACGTCGAGCTCACCGTTTCACGATCCACGATCACGGAGGGCAAACCCACCACGGCAAACCCGTGCAGCTCACCCAGCCGGGTGAGCAGGTCCAGGTTCCCGGCCCCGGCGCGGCCAAACGTCCAGTTAAAGCCCACGCACACTTCCCGCAGGGGCCGCGCCGCCACGGCAAGTGCCGTGATGAACTCGTCCGGCGGCGTGCCGGCGAGAGCGGCGTCAAAGCGCAAGGGCAGGCAGTGGGTCGCCCCGAGGCCCGCAAAAAACTGGAACTTGTGCCGGGTCGCAGTCAGCAGACGCGGCGCGTTTTCGGGACGTAAGACGCGCAACGGATGCGGATCGAACGTCACCACCACCGCCGCAGCCTGCGTCTCGCGCCGGCTATCATCGACCGCCCGCCCGATGACCGCCTGATGGCCCCGGTGCACGCCGTCAAAAACTCCGATCGCCAGGTAGGCGGGCCCCAGAGCCGAGAGGTCGCTGAGTGTATGGAGGATTTCCAAAGCAGGACTGGCGGGGATGTTGCCAGAGCTTTGCGCTTCAAGCGCCGCGCAACCGGGAAACTTCCGGCAAACTCAGGATGCGCGCCTTGATCTCCGCCGCGGGCAACGTCCGGATTTCATCGACCGTGACCGCGCGGCGCAGATCGAACCGGCCGGATTGCGTGCGGCGCAGGTCTTTCAAATGCGCGCCGCAACCTAGCGCTTCGCCGATATCGAAGGCATAGGTGCGCACGTAAAAGCCCTTCGAACAGACCACCCGGAAATCGACGTCCGGTGAGCGCAACGCCTGGATCTCATGGGCGAAAACGTGCACGAACCGCGGCGTCCGCTCGACCGTTTGCCCCTGGCGCGCCAGCTTGTAAAGCGGCACGCCGCCTTGCTTGATGGCGCTGACCATGGGCGGCAGTTGATAAAAATCCCCGTCGAACTTGGCGAACACCGCTTCGAGTTTTTCGAGCGTCAAATCCGCCGGCACGGGCCGCGTCTCGACCAACTGTCCGTCGCGGTCCTGGCTGTCGGTGGTCGCGCCGAGAGTCATCGTGCCGACATACTCCTTGTCCTCGCTCATGAGCAAATCCTGGATCTTGGTCCCGCGCCCGAGCACGATGATCAAGAGACCGGTCGCCAACGGGTCGAGCGTGCCGCAATGGCCCACTTTCTTGGTGCCAAGCTGCCGCCGCACGATCGCCACGACATCGTGCGAGGTCATGCCGGGTGCTTTATCGACCAGAAGCACGCCGTCGATGGTGTCTGGCGCGGGGATCATAGGGGAGCGGCCACCGGCATGCGCTCGATCTCTTCGGCGATATGCGTCAGGACGCGTGTCTCGACTTCGGCCAAAGTCCCGCGCATACGCGCGCCGGCGGCCAGCCGGTGCCCGCCGCCGCCGTAGCGCGCGCAGATCGCGCTCACGTCGACGGCCGGCGTTTTTGAACGCAGACTGATGCGCACGAGGCCTTCCGGCAACTCCTCGAAGAATGCCGCCACCACCACGGTATCGATCGCGCGCAGATGATCGATCAGGCCCTCGTTGTCCTCCACGATGGCGCCGAGCGCGCGGGCGGTGTCCAGCGCCAGGGCGAAACTCGCCGCGCGGCCGCCGGCCGTGAGCTTGAGCGAGTTCAGCAGCGCGCGCAGCAACTCCAGCCGGCGCAACGGATAGCTCTCGTACAGCTCGCGCGAAAGTTCCCCGACGTTCACGCCCGCCCGGATCAACGCGGCACCGATTTCATACGTGCGCGCGGAGGTCTGCGCGTACTGGAAAGAACCGGTGTCGGTCGAGATGGCGGCAAAAAGATTGGTGGCGATCTCCGGGGTCAACGGGATCTCCTGGCTGGCGAAAAGCTCGTAGAGGATTTGCCCCGTCGCAGGCGCGGTGGCATCGACATAGGCCAGGTCACCGTAACCGACGTTGCTCACGTGATGATCGAGGTTCAGCGTGACATCGGCGTGGCGGATGGATTGCAACGGCGTGCCCAGGCGAGGGTAAGCCGCCGTGTCGAGCGCCACCAGCACCTCGAAATCCTCCGCGCTCGCCGGCGGACGCGTCACCAGCTCGGAGCCGGGCAGAAATCGCAACTTGTCCAGCATGCCATCTTCGTTCCAGAGCGTGACATCCTTGCCGGCGGCGCGCAGGCTCAAACCCATCGCGAGCTGGCAGCCCAGGGCGTCGCCATCCGGCCGCAAATGGCTGACGACGACAAAGCGTTGCTTTTCTCGCAGCACCGCGCCGATCTGATCGAAAGTTGCCTGGGCAAACGCGCTCACGGGGTGTCGGTTTCCTCCAGCTCATCGTCCGGCTGCTCTGTGGCGGTCACCGGGGCGGCTTCCTCCAGTTGGCGAATGATTTCCATGACTTTGGTCCCGCGCTCGAGGGCGCGGTCCAGGTGGAAGTGCAGTTGCGGCGTGTACTTGAGGATCACGCGGCGGGAAAGTTCATGCTGGAGCAGCGGCCGGTGCTCCGCGAGTTTGGTGATGGCGGATTTTTGCTGGTCCTCCGTGCCGAGCACGCCCACGTAGATGTGGCAGTGCTTAAAATCGGGGGTCAGATCGACGCCCTGCACGGTGACCAGCGTGGCGTTGAACGTGAGCTCACGCGTGATGATCGCACCGATCTCGCGCAGGATGAGCTCGCGCACTCTGGCGGGACGGTTTTTCATCGGTGGCCGAAGACTCGATTTCTGGCGGCCCGGGTTGGGCGGGCGTCCATATTCAATTGCACTCGAACGCCCAACTGCGGCGCGGAAACGAATACTGCCAAAACGCCCTACAGCTTTTGCGCCACCTTCTCGAGCAGGTAGCACTCGATGACGTCCTCTGGCTGATAATCGGTGTAATCGCCCAGCTTGATGCCGCATTCCAAGCCGACCCGCACCTCCTTGACCTCGTCCGTGAAACGCCGCAAGGACGCCAGGCCGCCATCGTACACCGCTTGCCGGCGGCGCAACACGCGCGCCCGTGCGCTGCGCGCGATCCGGCCGTCGATGACCATGCAGCCCGCCACCTTGCCTTTGGAAAGATCGAAAATCTGCCGGACCTCCGCGTGCCCGATGACCGATTCGCGCAGCTCCGGATCGAGCATGCCGACCATCGATTCCTTCACCTGATCGATCAGCTCGTAAATAATGCTGTAAAGCTTGATCTGCACGCCCTCGCGTTTTGCGGTCACGACGGCCACGTTCTCGACCTTGGTCCCAAAGCCGATGATAACCGCGTTCGAAGCGCTGGCCAGCAACACGTCCGACTCTGAAATGGGGCCGACGGCGCTGTGGATAAAATCGATGTTGATTTTCTTGCTCTCGATCTGTTTGAGCGCGGTCAGAATCGCCTCGAGCGAGCCTTGCACGTCCGCCTTGATGACCAGGCGCAAGCTCTTGTGCGTATCCACCGCTTGCTTGTCGAAGAGGCTCTCCAAGGTAGCGCGCTGCGGCGCGACCAGCTTCTTGTTGCGGGTCTCTTCCAGCCGCTCTTCGCTTAGAATTTTCGTGTCGCGCTCCGAGTCCATGACCAGGAACTCATCGCCCGCTCGCGGCAAACCCGAGAAACCGACGACTTTCGCCGGGGTCGATGGGCCGGCCGATTTGATCGGCTTGCCCAGGTCGTTCAACAACGCTTTGACCTTGCCGGAGTAATTGCCGCAGATGAACGCATCGCCCGTTTTCAGCGTGCCCATGCGCACGATCACGGTGGCCGTCGGCCCGCGGCCGGCTTCGAGCTGCGCCTCGATCACGGTGCCGCGCGGCGCCGCCGTAGGCGAGGCCTTCAATTCCATCAGTTCCGCCTGCAACGCCATCAGTTCCAGCAGATGATCGATGCCCGTGCCCTTGGTCGCGGAAACCAGGCAGCACGTGGTGTCCCCACCCCAATCGTCCGGGGTGAGATCCTGTTCCTGGAGCTGTTTCTTGACCCGGTCCACGTTGGCGCCGGGCAGATCGATCTTATTGATCGCGACCATGATCTTCACCTTGGCCGCCTTGGCGTGATTGATCGCTTCCTGCGTCTGCGGCATGATGCCGTCATCGGCGGCGACGACGAGCACGACAATGTCCGTCACGTTCGCGCCGCGCGCCCGCATAGCCGTGAAAGCCGCGTGGCCTGGGGTATCCAAAAACGTGATGGGATGCCCGTTGTAGGTCACGCTGTAGGCGCCGATGTGCTGCGTGATGCCGCCCGCTTCGCCCGCGGTCACGCGGGTCTTGCGGATGGCGTCCATCAGCGAGGTCTTGCCGTGGTCGACATGCCCCATGAACGTGATGATCGGTGCCCGCGGCTTGAGTTCCTCTTCTTTCTCGATGACCGGCGGCGGCGGGGCAGCCACGACCACCTCTTGCTTGTGCACGCCGGCGCCTTTCTCGCGCTTTTCCGCTTCATAGGTGAAACCGAAATTCTTGCAGATCGTGGTGATGTCATGCGCCTCCAGCACAGTCGTCTGGCTGGCGAAAATGTTCATGTCCATCAACTCCTTCATGATCTTGAAGGGCTTGACGTTAAGCGCCACCGCCAGGTCTTTAAC
>CAXUFU010000115.1:0-7513 GCA_964250275.1 uncultured Chthoniobacterales bacterium
ATCATCTGGTCGGGGGTGGTCAACCTGCGCCCGCAGGTCGCTTTCACCCGCCAACGCGCCAAGCCGGAGCGGGACGCGCCGGTGCCAGCGCCGGCGGCGAGCGTGGCATGAGCTAGAGCGCCGGTTTGTTCTCCCGCAGACGGACTCGTCTGAAGTCCTGCGTGCCAGACAAGCCTCTGGCGCTTCGAGACTTGCCCGGTCGCCTGACAGTGTTCACTTTGGCGCAACGAACAATTATAAATGAATCTAGACTCCCCCGATGTCACCGAACTGATGGAGCGCATCCGCCGGGAAGGGCAGGCCCAACGACGGAACGGCGACTCTCCGGGCGAGCCGACCCGCTTGGAGCTGCCGGCCCTTGCGGCGCCGTTGCCGCCGCCACCGCCCCCCGCGCCTGCGCGGCCGTTTGCCGCGGGAGCAGGTACGAACGCGGTGCCCATCTGGGAGGTGGTGGCTGATCTGGCTGCCCGCGCGCGCCGCAAGATCACAGTGGGCACCTGGCTGCCCGTCTGGCTGCGGCCGCTCGCGCGCAACCAGGGCGGGTTCAATGGCATCGTGCTCGAAGCGATCGAGCGGCTGGGGCAGAGCCAGCGAGAGTGGCAGGAGCGGATGCAAGAGCAATTGCAAGATCAGCTTGCAGCCTTGCGCGCCGATTTCCAGGCGCAGCAAGCCTGGCTCGAAGGGCTGGTTCGCGCCCGGGAGTCGGACCTCGGCTGGATGCGGGCGGTCGAGCCGTGTTTGCAGAGGGCGCTGACCGAAAGCGAGGGGCACCGCCTGCGGGCGGAGCAGGGAGAGTCGCGCGTGGAGGCGCATCTGGCCGAAATCGAGGAGCAAAGCCGGTACGCGCGCAGCGATCTGGACCAGTTGAGCGTCCGGACGGGCTACCATGAGACGCATGCCGCCGGCCTGGATGAGCGGCTGAGCTTTCTGCAAAGCCAGGCCGATGCGCAGACCGGCCACTCCCACGCTCAGGCCGAGCACCTCGAGCGGGTGAACGAACACGTGAACCATCTGCAGAGCCACGTGGATGAGCAAACCGGCCGGCTCCGGGAACAGGCCGAAGAGCAGATTGCCCGGCTCCGGGAACAGGCCGAGCGCGGGAACGGCCTGAGCACGCGGCTTGATCAGATGAACGAGCACCTGCGCGATTTGCAGCGGCACGCCGAGGGACAGGACGGGCGTGCAGCGCAAGTCGATGGGCGACTGGATCACCTCGTGCAACGCGTGGACCAGTTCGGTGATCCCCTCGGGGAGCTCAGAAAACTGGGCGCGGGCCAGCATCAGCACAACGAGCAGCTCGCGCGGCACTTGGGCGAACTCCAGCGCCAGACCGACAGCCAAAGCCAGCACAACGAACGGGTGGCGCAGCACCTGGGGAACTTGCAACGGCAGAACGACGCGCAGGACGCGGATCTGCGGCGGGCGGAAAGTTGGCAGGGGAACCTGGAAGCCACCGTGCATCGGCTGGACGAGCGCCAGATCGCGGACGCGGTTTCCCTCAAGAACCAGGTCGCCCTGCTTGGCCGCCTGCTCCAGCGGCAGCTCGAACCGGCGGCTGAACGGTCCGACCACGGCTCGACGGACGCGCCGGCGCCGCCAGGAAGCCCGCTGCGAGAATACCGGGAGCACGAACTCGATCCTTTTTACCTGGCCTTTGAGAACCGATTCCGCGGCACCCGGGAGACCATCAAAGAGCAGGCTACCGTCCATCTCGCCGTGCTGGAAGCCGCCCGGGAGCGGGGCGCCTCGAGTCCGGTGCTCGACCTGGGTTGCGGACGCGGCGAATGGCTCGAGTTGCTGCGCGAACGCGGCTTTACCGCCGCCGGCGTCGACCTGAACGAAAGCATGATCGAACAATGCCGCGAACGCGGGCTGGAAGTCGCCTCCGCCGACGTCATGGAGTATTTGCAGGGGCTGCCGGACGCAAGCCGGGGAGCGATCACGGCGTTTCATCTCATCGAGCACCTGCCTTTCCGCGTCCTCGTCCGTTTTGTGCAGGAATGCCTGCGCGTCCTGCAGCCAAACGGCGTGGTGATTTTCGAGACGCCGAACCCGGACAACATCGTGGTTGGCGCCACGGAGTTCTGGGGCGACTTCACCCACCAGCGCCCGGTCCTGCCGGCCTCGGTCGCCTTCCTGGCGGAACAGACCGGCTTCGTGGACGTGCGCGTCGTGCCGCTGCATCCGGTTCCTGAAGCGCCCGACCCAAATCCGGAGCCGCATTCCGCCGTCTGGGATCGCGTCCACGGTTTGCTCTACGGTCCGCGGGATTATGCGCTGGTCGCCGCCAAGGCATGCACATCGTAATCGCCACCATCCAGGTGCCGTTTGTCTTCGGCGGAGCGGAGATCCACGCGCGCAGCTTGCAGGAGGCCCTGGTCTCCGCCGGTCACCGGGTGGAGACGGTTTCCATCCCATTTAAATGGTATCCGCCCGAGCGCATGCTCGACGCGCTGCTCGCCTGCCGGCTGCTCGATCTGACCGAGGCCAACGGGCGCAAGATCGATCTGTTGATCGGCTTGAAGTTCCCCGCCTATTTGATCCCGCATCCAAACAAGGTTCTCTGGATCCTGCACCAGCACCGCCAGGCTTACGAACTTTACGACGATCCGGCCCTGGGCGACATGATCCACTACGGCAACGGCCCGGAGGTGCGCGACGCCATTCGGCGGGCCGATACCACCTTGATCCCGGAGGCGCGCGCGGTGTTTACCAATTCCGGCAACGTCTCGCGGCGGTTGCGGCGCTTCTGCGGGCTCGACTCGACGCCGCTCTATCATCCGCCCAGCAATCCGCAGATTTTCCGCTGCGAGCCGGCGGAAAATTTCTTCTTTTTCCCCAGCCGCATCAATGCCGCCAAGCGCCAGCATCTCGCCATTGAAGCGCTGGCGCTCACTACCGGCGAGTTCGGGCTCATCTTTTGCGGCGAAAGCGAGAACGACGATTACTACCAAGGTCTGCGCCATCTGGTCGAGATCCACGGCCTGGGCTCACGCGTGGAGTTCCTCGGGCGGGTGAGCGAGAAGGAAAAGGTGGAGCTTTACGCCCGTTGCATCGGGGTGATCTACCCGCCCGTGGACGAGGATTACGGCTACGTGACGCTCGAGGCCATGCTGGCGCAAAAACCCGTCCTGACGTGCCCGGATTCGGGCGGGCCGCTGGAGTTCATCGACAACTGGGAGACTGGCGTCATCATCGAACCGTTGGCGGAGGACATGGCCGGCGCCATGCGGCGGCTCTGGGAAGATCGGGGGCTGGCCGCCGCGCTGGGCCGGGCTGCCCGGCAAGCTTACCTGGCCAGGAACATCACCTGGGAACATGTCATCGAAACGCTCCTGGCCACGACTCCGCCGCCGCCGCCGGCCGCCAGCTCCAACCGCTCCGGCGCATGAACCTCGCCTGGTTTTCTCCCATGGTCCCCGTGCATTCGGAGATCGCCAATTTCACGGAGCGGCTGGAGCCCGCCTTGGCGCGCTGCTTCGAGCAGGCCCGCTTCCTGACCGAACGCCCGCACGACTTCTTCGAGCCGGCCACCGGCGTGAGCTATCCGTGCACGCTGGGGGCGGAGCCGCACACGCTCTTGCCCGCGCTCGCCCAAGTGGATGTGCCGGTTTACCACGTGGGCAACAATCCGGACTTCCACGCCAAGACCTGGTTCCTGAGCCAGCGCAAGCCCGGGGTGGTGGTCCTGCACGACGTCAAACTGCACCATTTCTTTGAGGGCATTTATCGCGACCGGCTGCACGACCAGCCCGCGTACCTCGAGATCATGCGGCGGTATTACGGCGAGCTCGGCTACGAAGCGGGCCTGGCCTGGTGGCGGCAGGAGATCTCGATCACATTTCTGGCCGAGCAATTCCCCATGACCGCCTGGGCGGTCGAGAATGCGCTCGCCGTTGTCGTCCATACGCCGCATGCCTTGGAGCGCGTCAAACTTGAGACCAGCGCGCCGGTCTGGCTGCTGCCGTTGTCCTACGGCTCGCGTGTACCCGCGCCCGCCGTTGAAAAACGCGCCGCACTCGACTGCGCGCCGTTTCCGCGCACGCGCCGGGTGCGGCTGGCAATCTTCGGGTATCTCAACGTCAACCGGCGCATCGTCGAGTTCCTCTCGGCTTTGGGCGCGATGCCGGAGCGCGACCGGTTTGAGATCCACTTCTACGGGATGCTCTTTCACCGCCCGGAAGTCGAGGCGGCCATCGCCCGGTTGGGCCTGGGCGGACAGGTGCTCTTCCACGGTTACCTGCCGGAGGAGGAACTCGAGGCCGGCCTGGCGGCGGCTGATCTGGCGGTCAACCTGCGTTTCCCTACCATGGGCGAGGCTTCCAGCAGCCAGCTTCGCATTTGGGACCACGCGTTGCCCAGCCTTGTCACGCGGACGGACGGCTACGGCAATCTGCCGGCGGATTGCGTCGATTTCGTCCGCCCGGAGTTCGAGCAGCGGGACATCCAGGCTCATCTGCGCCATTTCCTCGCGCAGCCCGGCTATTTTCGGCAGAAAGGCTTGCGCGGGCGGCAGCGGTTGCTGGAGACGCATTCGCCGGCCGCTTATGCCGCGGAACTGCGGGCGCGCTGCGAGGTGCATCTCGCGGCCTTGCGGGCGCGGTACAGCCGGTTGGCGCTGGGCCAGCGGATCGGGCGTCTGCTGCCCGCCTGGGAAGATGCCAAGCTGGCGCGCGCGCGCGCGCCGATCCATGCCGCGCGGATCATGGAGTTATGTTGAAGCGGCGCTCGCTCGCCAGCGGCCTACTTTGCGCTTGTGGCCGCGGTGTATCGACGTTAGAACCGCTTGCCGCGCCACCGGCGCGCGGGCTACGGTTCGCCTCAGCTTCGCTGGTGCGCGGATAACAACGCTGCTGCGAGCCGGGTGCCGCGCGTTTTCTTAATCACATCCCCTCATGCTCTTCTACAACGATTGGGCCGCCATCGTGCCGATGGCCAACGAATCCCAGGATTTCGCCGTTTTCATCGGCGTCCTCCAACCGCTGCTGGATCGGCTGGGCAACGGCAAGATGTACTTCGTCATCGATAAAGCGACCAAGGACAACACGCTGGAACTTTCCCAGGAACTTTCCGCCCGCGATCCGCGCTTTGTCACCGTCTGGGCGCCGGAAAATCGCAATGTCGTGGACGCCTACATGCGGGGCTTGCGGGAAGCCTACGGGCACGAGTTGATCATCGAGATGGATGCCGGGCTGAGCCATGACCCGCGCGCCATTCCCATGTTCCTGCGCGTGCTCAACGAAGGCAACGAATGCGCTTTCGGCAGCCGCTTTTGTAACGGCGGCTCCATGGCGGATTCGAGCCTTTTCCGCAAAACGCTCTCCCGCACCGGCACCTTCCTGAGCAACACCCTGCTGGGTACCACCATGTACGATATGACCAGCGGTTTTCAAGGCTTTCACCGCGATGTCGTCGGCCAGGTGTTGGCTTACCCTTTGTTGTCCAAAGCGCACTTTTACCAGACCGAGATGCGCTACCTGCTGCGTAAAAAGCGTTTCGCGGAGATCCCCATTCATTATCGCGCGCCTTCGAACAGCGTGTCGAAAAAGGCCATCCGCAACGCCTTGGACGTCCTCTGGCACTACTTCGTTAAGCGCGCCAGCTTCCAAGCCGTCCACCTGTAAGCGATGAGCGAGAAAGTCGTCGTCACGGGCGCTTCCGGACACATCGGTTACCATGTTGCCGCCGCCTTGCTGGCCCAAGGCTACGAAACCCATCTGCTGCTCAGAAGCCGCAACCCGCTCACCGACCGGCTCGAACTCCGCGGGGCGCGGGCCCACTTGGTGGATTTCACCGGCGAGGCGAGTTGGTCTGCTTTGGCCGGCGCGGCCGGCGTTTTCCACCTGGCCGCGTCCAATACGCTTTCGCAAGCGCAAAGCGGCGCGGTGCTCGAGAGCACGCTGGGCCTGACCGAACGGCTGGTGGAGGCGGCGCTCGCCGCCGGCGTGCCCAAGATCATCTACACCAGCTCAGCCGTGGTGCTGGGTCGCAGCCGGGATGCGCGCCGGCTGCTCGCCGAAGACGACCTGACCACCTCCGCCGAAAGCCCGTACGTGCGCGGCAAATCCGGCGCGGAACAATTTTGCCGCGCCAGGATGGCCGCGGGCGCGGATATCCGGATCCTTTATCCTTCCTGGGTGGTCGGTCCGGACGATCCGAAATGCACGCCGCCGCACCGCCTGATTTTGAACTATGTGGCCAAGGGCCAGGCCTTCGCCTTTCCCGGCGGCATCTCCATCGCGCACGTGAGCGAGGTCGCCGCCGCGCATGTGGCGGCTTTTGCTCGTGGGCAACCGCAAGGCCGGTATGTCCTGGGTGGCAGCAACATCACTTTTCCAGACTTCTATCGGTTGCTGGCGCGGTTGACCGGCAAGCGTCCCCCGCTGGTGACGCTCTCAAAACCCGTCATGCTCGCTTTGGCCACGGGCGCTGAGGCGGTCTTCGGCGCCTTGGGCCAGGAGCCGCCGGTTTCGCCCAGCTACGTCGATGCCGTCGTCGACAATTACAGTTGGTATGATTCCGCCAAGGCCACCCGGGATCTCGGCTACCGGATCCCGCCGATCGAGGAGACGCTCTCCGCCGCGGTGCACCACGCCCGCCAACGGTTGCTCGGCATATACCCGCTCAACCTGAAAGTGGCAGGTAAAGCACCGCGCGCACCTGCCAACCCGGCCCAGGGTGTGTTGCTCGTCACCGGCGCGCCCGGGTGGCTCGGCAATCGGCTCATCGATATCCTGACCAACGGCGATCGCTTCGGCCACACCTACCCGCCGCGGCCGGTTCGGCTGCTGCTGCACCCTTCTTCGAAGGGCCTCCTGGAGCTTCCCGCCGAGTTCGAGATTGTCTACGCGGACATTAACGACAAAGAGAGTGTAAAGAAGAGCCTCGCTGGGGTCAGCTCCGTTTTTCACCTCGCCGGCGCCATCTACCCGCCCAGGATCGCCACCCTTTACCGGGTCAATACGGAAGGCACCGAGACCCTCGTCGATGCGTGCATCGAAACCGGCGTGCGCCGCTTTATTTACATGAGCACCGATTCCGTTTGCGGTCGCGGCACGCCCGGCCAGCGGATCTTCGACGAGAATACCCCGCCCAACCCGTACAAGAACTATGGCCGCAGCAAGTGGCTGGGCGAAGATTACCTCTTGCGCAAGTCCGCTGCAGGGTTGGTCGATGGCACCGCGTTGCGCGGTTTTTGGTTTTTCGGCCCGTACGCGCCCGCGCGCCAACTCGGATTTGCCCGGATGTTCTTCTGGCCGCGCCAGATCGTCTTCGGCAACGGCAAAAATCTGCGCAGCATTTCGCACGTGGACAATATCGTCCAGGCCTTCTTCCAGGCGGAGCACAATCCGGAGACGTTCGGGAAATGGTATTGGATCGGCGACCCAGACGAGGGCTACCTCGTCGACACCGTCTACCGTACCATCGCCGATGCTTTGGGCCGGCCTTATAAGCCCCTTTATATTCCGCCGCTGTTCTGCCGGCTACTCGGCGTGCTGGATGATCTTTTGGC
>CAXUFU010000116.1:0-7497 GCA_964250275.1 uncultured Chthoniobacterales bacterium
GCAACGAATCCAATCCTAACCATCCTTCGGTGTCATTTTCCCGTGAGGCAACGCGGACACTCGGAAGCGGGCCAAATCAACGGTGCGATCAGGCAGCGCGAAATCGTCGCGAGGTCGCCTGGTACACCGGATCGAAGTCGATCATGACCGCAGGCAAGTGAATACGAGCGGGCGACAAGACGCCTCTAAGCGGCGGCAGCCATCTCGTCTGGTCCGCCGCTGTGGCTGTTCTACTTCCCGAGGACACTCTGCAGCGCGGCGTCGACGTTGATCAAGCCGAAGCCCACGTCTGGGCTGTAGCCATGGCCAATGTCATTGACCAAAGTGCCTGTCGCCGTGTCCGTCTTGCCATCCGGGCGGATGAAAGTCACGTTGATCACGGAACCCGCCAGCAGATCGGCGTCATTGCCGCTGTCCATGGTGGCAATGGCATTCCGGTCGATTCCAAACGAGAGCACCCCACTGGGCGGGAACGAGCCGCGGGTGGCATGCACGGTGAGCTTGGTACGCGGCGTGCCGGCGTTGTTCGGCCCGAGAGTGGAAGTGATGCCGCTCGCATCGACACCTTGAGCTAGTCCGATCGTGAACGGATAACCGCCGGTTCCGGTCGCCAAGGAACCCACATCCGGGCTGATGTCATAATCCTCTCCGCCGGGGCCGATGTTAATGGCCGCCGCGGTCAGTGAACTGCCGGCGGGACCCGTAAAACTCAGGGTAAAGAAGCGGTTGCTGAAGGCGGAAACATCGCTGGGATCGCCTTGGGCCAGCAGGCTGACGTGGAACCGGCCGTCGGCGCTGTTGAAAGTGGCTGTCGCCTCGCCCGGGGTGAGGTCGTGGGTGCCGGCGCTGCCTTGAAGCAAGCTACGCATCTGCGCCGCGTTCAACTTGCCCGCGCCGCCCGCCGCTTCGAGCAAGAGCGCCGCGGCGCCGGCCACGTGCGGAGCGGCCGCGCTGGTCCCAAAGAAGGCGGGAAAGCCGGTATTGTTTGCATCGGTTTGCGCGAGCGGACCCTCGGGGAAAAAGGTCGTGTCCACGCCGTCGACGGCAGCCATGGTGGGCTGATCGCGAACCTCCGGGGTGGCCAACCGGTTGCCGAGCGCGTCAAAGTAAATGGTGACGGGTCCGAACGAATCGTAATCCTCCGGCGTGCCGAGCGCGTTGTAAGCGTAGGCCGCGATGCCGTCCGCGTCTGCCGCGCCCGGGTGCCCAAAGAGAGATGGCACATTCATTTGGAAGTACGGCCCGATCAGAGCCCCGTCGCCCTCGGAGATGTAGCGCAGATGCGTTGCGGGCGTACCTTGGGTCCGCCCAAGCGAGATGGCGATCTGGTAAATAGTGTTGCCGTTGCCGCCGTCCACGGTCGCCGGCAGATCGACCTCCTGAAATGCTTCGCCGGTGGAGAAGTTATTTTCTGTGCTGCTGACGTGGGCCAGGTAATTGCCGTTCTCATCGAAGACGAGCAGATTGTAATTGGCCGTGATCATTCCGGGCACGAAGGGATCGTCCCACTGGAAGTTGAAGATGGCGTCGTCGCCGCTCACGGTCACTTGCTGGACGATGCTGGTCCCGCTGCCGGCCACCGCGCCGAAGTTATGGAAGCCGTTCTCGGTCAGGTCATTCGGCACCTGGCCGAGCTGGAGATTGTTCGTCCCGGCGCGCCCGGCGCGCGCGGCGGAGTTGGTCACGGCGGTAAAGGTGGCCGCATAGCCCAGGTCGCCGTCGTTGCCGGCGGCGGAGTAGTAAAGCACCTGGTGACCCGGCAGGGAGGTGCTGGTGACGACGTCCTCGACGGCCTGGGAAATAATGCCATCGGAAAAGAACGGTTCATCGTCGTAGCCGATATCGTCGACCAGGATATCGGCGTTCACCTTCGGGTTGGTCCGCATCGCCTTGATGTTGTTGGCAAATTGGGTTTCGGTCTCGCCGGCGGTGCAAAAGGCCAGGTTGGCGGCAGGCGCCAGGTCAAAAACGATCTGCAGCATGGCGCGGCCTTCGTCGGTATTACCCTGGCTCGGGTTGCTGCTGCCGTCCTGGAGGACGTAGACGGGCGTCGTGTGGCCGTTGGGATTGCCGGGGCCCGGCAGGTCACCGCTTGCAATGTCCTCCTGCGCGTTGGTGGAGACCGGCGAGCGGACGCCGGTGGAAACGTAGACGCTTTGTGCGGTGGCGACGTTAAAGCTATCGGAGAGCGCGCCGATGGTGATGCCTTTGCCCTCGTAGCCGGCAGCCTGAACCTCATCCGCGTGCAAGACCGAGACGCCCTGGCTGGTGACTTTCCCGATGCGCCGGCGCGGCCCGTGCGCGGCGAGCACGGAGAACACGCCGCGGGTCTTGGCCACCGCGGCGGCCTGCGCCAGGGAAAGGTGGGCGCTGAGAACGCCGTCGCGTCCATCGGGGCGTTTGGCGATGTACTCGCCGATAATCGTCAGCCCGAGCGCGTTGAGACTCTTTTTGACGTCCTCCGCGGGCACGCTGCCATCGAGGCGGATATTGACCGTCACCCGCCCTTGCTCATCGACTTGCACGCGTTCCGCGTTGCGCCCGAGATGCGCCAGGAGCGCGGCGCTGCGTTCGGCGTCAGTCTGCGCGGCGGGTTGGGTCTGGTTCCGCTCGACGAGTTTGTCCAGACCGCGGCCGAGATTCGGCGGCAGTGGATCATCGGCTCGGACGGCCAGCACCGGCAGAAGAACGATTAGCAACAGCGTCAGCCGGCGATAGCGGGCAAGAGAGATGGTCTGCATGATTCCGGAGAGGTCAACCATCTCCTAATCAACACGCAAAACCGGGCACGGCTGCGACGACTTTGTTAATTCTTCATTAACCGCCACCGCGCCGGGTTTGGCCAGGGCCGCACGTCAATGCGCCGGCGTCAGGATGGGCGCCATGCCTTCTTCGCCCGTCCCTGAGAGGGTCGGCCGCAGCGGCCCGGCCGGGTCGGTCGGCTCCTTGAGGAACATGGCACAGACGACCGGCAGCACGACCTGCGTCAAAACGGTCGAGGAAATCAAGCCGCCGACGATCACCACGGCAAAGGGTCGCGCGGTCTCCGCACCGGCCGCATGGGAAAGTGCCGCCGGCAGCAGGCCCAGCGCAGCCATGCCGCTGGTCATGAGCACGGGCCGCAGACGGGACATGGCGCCCTCGCGCACCGCGTCGACCACTTCCCGGCCTTCGAGCTGCAACTCCCGGATGCGTTCGAGCAGGATGACCCCATTCTGCACGCTCGCGCCGAAAAGCGCGACGAAACCCACCAGAGCCGATACGCTCGTGGGCAACCCGGCGACCGCCAGCCCCAGGATGCCGCCAATGGCCGCCAAGGGCACATTCAGCAAGATGAGCGCCGCCAGCCGGCCGCTGCGGAACGCCGAAAAGAGCAGGAAGAAAATGCAGGCCAGCGTGATCGGCACCACGATGGCCAGGCGCGCCTGCGCACGCTGTTCGTTTTCAAAGGAGCCGGTCCACTCCGTGCGGTAACCAGGCGGCAATTTGACCGTGGCCGCTCGCGCCTGGGCATCGGCCACGAGACTGCCGAGATCGCGGTCGCCGACGGAGAGTTTCACGGCGATGCGGCGCTCGTTGTTCTCCCGGAAGATGCGCCCGAACCCGTTGTGGACGCCCACCTCCGCGACCGACCCGAGCGTGACCAGTTCCCCGTTGGTGCCGAGCAACGGGACGGCCCGCACGCTCTCCAGGTTGGCGATCGAGTCCGGGCGCAGTTTGACGTTCAAGTCGAAGGCTTCCTCGCCCTCGAGGACCTGCGTCGCCACGGTGCCGCCGAAGGCGTTTTCGACCAGGTTATCGACGTCGCCGATGTAAAGGCCGTAGCGTGCGACCGCCAGACGGTTGACCCGGATCTGTACCTGCGGCTGGCCGGACAGGCGCTCCGGATCCACGTGCAGCACGCCGGGCACGTTCTGGATCTTGGAGACAATCTGGTCGGCGATGTCTTGCAGCACGCCGGCGTCCGCGCCGAAAACTTTGATGGCCAGCTCGCTTTTGATGCCGCTGATGGCCTCATTCACGTTGTCCTCGATGTACTGGCTGAAATCGACGTCGATGCCCGGGATGCGGTCGAACTTCTCCTTCATCTTTTCGCACAAAGCGATGCGGTCCGGCGCAGTGGTCCACTCCTCGCGCGGCTTGAGCGGCACGGAAAACTCGGCCGTATTGAAGCCGTTGACGTCGGTGCCGTCGTCCGGCCGGCCGAGCTGGCTGACAACCGTAATTACCTCCGGGAAAGAGGCCAGGATCTCGCGCGCCTGGCGGGTCAGCCGCGCGGCGTCCGAGGGCGAGATGGACTCCGGCATGGTCACGCGGATCCAGAGGGAACCTTCCTCGAGCTTCGGCAAAAACTCGGAGCCGAGCTGGCTGCCGATCAGGACTGCCACGGCCAGCGCGCCGCCGGAGATGGCGAGCACCAAGCCGCGCCGGCGCAACGCAAAAGCCAGCAGCGGCACATAATACCGCCGCAGAAAACCGACCACGCCGAAACCCATGCGCTCGTGGCCACCGGCCTGGGCGGGACCCTCACTGGCCGCCTCGGTATCGCGGGCACGCAGGAAGAAGCTCGCGAAACACGGCACGGCCACGATGGCCAAGACCGTGCCGGCAACGATGGCGAAAGTCAGCGTTAGCGCCATGGGGCGGAAGATGCGCCCCTCGACGCGTTGCATGGTGTAGAGCGGCAGAAACGCGGTCAGCAGGATGACCTTGGAAAAGATGATCGGCTTGGCCATCTGCCGGGTGCCCTCGACGATGGCGCCAGGTACGCTCAGGCCGGTCTCCCGGCTATTCTCGATCAGGTGAATGATGTTCTCGATGAGGACGACGGCCGAGTCGAGGATGATGCCGGAGTCGATCGCGCCCATCGAGATGAGGTTGGCCGGGATATGCTCGTAATCCAGGAGCATGAAAGCGCCGAGCAGCGCAAACGGAATGACCGAGGCCACGATGAGCGCGGATCGCCAGTTGCGCAGGCCCAGGAAAGTGATCAGCACGGCCAGCACCAGGAGAATGCCTTCGACCATGTTATGGGTCACCGTGTGCAGGGTGCGATGGATCAGCTCGGTACGATCGTAGTAGGGCACGAGCCGCACTCCTGGGGGCAAATAGCTCTTGTTGATCGAGTCTGCCTTCGCCTCAACCAGCTTGAGGACATCGAGCGCATTGGCGCCGCGCCGCGCGAGAACGGTGCCTTCAACGACGTCATCCTGATCGGTGCGGGCAGGCGGCACCCCAGCCCGGGGTATGTTCAGGCCCACGCGCCCGAGCCGGAGTTGGTTGCCGATGCGCACCTCGCCCAGGTCGCCGACGGTGATGGGCGTGTTGTTGCGCACCGCCAGCACGGTTGTCCGGATGTCATCGAGGTTGGCGATCAGGCCCAGCCCGCGCACGATGAACATCTGTGAGCCGCGTTCGACATAGGCGCCGCCGGCGTTCTGGTTGCTGGAGCTGAGCGCGTCGGTGACCTGTTTAAGGGTAATCTGATAGCTCTTGAGCTTGAGTGGATCGACCAGCACCTGGTACTGCTTGGTCGGGCCGCCAAAACCGGAAACGTCCACGACGCCGGGCACGGTGCGGAACTGGCGTTCAACCACCCAGTCTTCCAAGGCCTTGAGCTCGGTTAACGGGTAGCCGGGAGGCGCCTGCAGGGTGTAACGATAGATCTCGCTGACCGCCGTCGAATCGGGCGACAAGCTGGCGGAAGCTCCGGCCGGCAACGTCACCTGCGAGAGTTGCTCGTTGACCTGCGTGCGGCTGGCGGTGTTGTCGGCGTCATCGTCGAAAACCGTCGTCACCTGCGAGAGGCCGAAGAGGGAAATCGAACGGAGATCCGCGAGTTTGGGCACGCCGTTGAGTTGATTCTCGATCGGCACGGTGACGAACTTCTCGACTTCTTCGGCGGCATGGCCGGGCCAGAGGGTAATGACCTGCGCCTCGACGTTAGTCACGTCCGGGTAAGCCTCGACGGGCAAGTGGCTCAAAGCCACGTAACCCGCCACTAGGTAAGCCGCCAGCAGACCGGCGATAAGGGCGCGGTTATCGATCAGCGCCTGAACGAGGCGCTTCATAACGGACGCGGAGTCGAGTCAGGCGTGGCGTTGTCGCCGTTCTGGACGGTTGGACCGGGGGTTGGCGGCACCGCCGGCACGGAAGGGGGATCCGTTTCCGCCGTCTGGTCGGCCACGAGTTCATTGACCAGCAAGCTGCCTTCCGCCACGACGGGCTGGCCGGGCTTGATGCCGCGGACGACGGCGTCTCCGGTGCCGTCCGGACCGGACTCGCGTTCGAGCGAGACCTGGCGGCGCTCGAACTTGCGCGGCGCGACCTCGACGAAGACGTAGTATTGGCCATCCTGATAGATGACGGACCGGGCGGGCAGGGCGATATCCGTGATCGCGTCAGCGGCCCCTTTGACCTCGACGCTGACGTACATCTGGCCTTTGAGGAGGCCATCCGGATTATCGACGCTGGCCCGGGCATGGGCAACCCGCGAGAGCGGATCGAGGAACGCGCCCACATCGTCGATGCGGCCCGGGAAAACCTTGCCGGGATAAGCGGGCGAACGCAGCTCCACTTTGTCGCCGACGTGCAACCTACCCAGCCGGGTCTCGGGGATATCGAGTTGGACCCACAGCTTGGTGGGATCGGTGATGGTGAAGAGCGGGGCGGTGGCCTGCGGCGTGTTGGCGAGGATGAGGTCGGCGCGGATTTGCTGGCCGATGTTGATGTTTTTATCGACCACGACTCCGCCAATCGGGCTGACCAGATGGTAGACGTCGTTGAAGTTGCCGTTGGTGGTGCCGAGCAACTGCAGGTTGGCTTCCGCCCGCTGTTTTTCGGCCAGCCCGCGATCAAAATCTGCCTGGGCGCTTTCCACATCCTTATCGGCCGCGGCGCCGTGCTCGCGGAGAACCTTGACGCGGGCGAGGGTCTTGTCGAACTGCGCGTAATCGCCGAGCGCCTTGCGGTAATCCGCCTGCGCCTGGCCGAAGTCGGAGGAGTGCATCAGCGCGAGGTCATCGCCCTGCTTCACGGTCTGGCCGATCTGGGCGATGATTTTTTCGACCTGGCCCGCCACGGGCGAGTAGACGCGGTCGGTGCAGTCCTCGTCCCAGGTCACCAGGCCGGTGAAACTTTCCCCGGATTGGTTGAAGAGACGCGTGACGACCGTTTGCAGGTTGCCCAGGCGCGGGTCCTGCGGAGCAAACTCGACGTCCTTGCCATTGACCTGGACGGCGGGTTGGTCGGCTTCGGCCTCATGGGGCGGCGCTTTGCTGCAACCGGCGGCCAACGCCAGGAGGCTGATGCAACACAGCCGGCGAGCGTTTAACGAAGCGATGGAAGAGATCATAATGGTAACGGTTACAAGTCGAGGTCCCAGATGTTGGCAGCCTGTTCTAGCGCGATGATGGCCTTGGCGCGTTCGGTGAGTGCGTCGATGGCGGCGAGATGGACGTCCGTGTCCGCTTTCTGGGCCTGTAGAACGTCCAAGAG
>CAXUFU010000117.1:0-7452 GCA_964250275.1 uncultured Chthoniobacterales bacterium
CAATTTCGAAAGTGGGGCGGTGAGTTATCCAAACTACCTCGATTGGCGGGCGTCCCAGCATTCCTTTACCGACCTCGCCCTGGCGCGCCGCAACAGCTTCAACGTTTCCTTTGCCTCTGGCAGCGGCGTGCCGCCCGAGCGGATTCCCTCAGCCGATGTCACGGCCAACTTCCTCAAAATTCTCGGAGTACACCCGGTGTTGGGTCGCGACTTCTCGGCGGCGGAAGACACGCCGGGCGGCCCCAAAGTGGCGCTGCTCGGGGATGCCCTTTGGCGGCAGCGCTTCGGCGCGGACCGTCAGGTGGTGGGTCAACGGATCGTCGTGGACGGCGTGTCGCGCGAGATCATCGGCGTGTTGCCGCCGCAAGTGCATTTCCCGCGACTCGCGGAGTTGTTCGTGCCCTTGGGCGATCTGCGGAAAGATCCCCATCTGACGGAGCGCGGAAATCACAACGGCTTTTCCGCGCTCGGGCGGCTCAAGCCGGGCCTTAGCGTGGCCTTGGCTAACCAGGATCTCAATGCCATCGCCGTCGAACTCGAGCGGCGCTACCCGGACACAAATACGGGCCGCCGTCTTAACCTGAAGTCCATGCTGGAGTCCTCCGTCGGGGAATATCGGCAGAGCCTGTTTCTGCTGCTGGGGGCCGTGGGTTGCGTGTTGTTAATCGCGTGCGCGAACGTGGCCAACCTCCAACTCGCCCGCTCCACTGGGCGGGAAAAGGAACTTGCCGTCCGGGCCGCGCTCGGCGCGGACCGGTGGCGCCTGATGCGCCAGATGCTGACCGAAAGCGCGGTGCTCGGGTTACTCGGCGGTGGGTTGGCGCTGTTGCTCGCGCTCTGGGCCTTGGACGCGATCGTCGTACTCAGTCCCGCCGACGTGCCGCGCTTTCACCAAACGCACCTGGATTTCGCGGCCCTAGGATTCACGGCGGCGGTGGCGCTGGGCACGGGTTTGCTGGTGGGCATTTGGCCGGCCTGGCGAATCTCGGGCCAGGCGGCAATGGCGACCGCACTGCACGAGAGTGGCGCGCGCGGCGGCACCGGGAGCGTGGCCCAGCAACGCAGCCGGGCGCTGCTGGCCATTGCGCAGGTGGCGCTGGCGCTGGTGCTGCTGGCCGGCGCGGGTCTGACGCTCAAGAGCTTCTGGCGCATGCAGTCGGAGCCGTTGGGCTTCCAGCCGGACGGCCTCTTGATGATGTCGATCTCGCTGCCGGAGGCACGTTATTCCAAGGAAAAGATCGGTCCCTTCTACTCCCAGCTCCTCGAGCAGGTGCGCGCCTTGCCCGGAGTTGCCTCAGCCGCGACGGGCAACAACGTCCCCTTTGACGAGAACGAGTGGGACAGCAGTTTTCATCTGACCGGCACGCCCGACTACCCGCCGGGGCAGGAGCCTCTGGCCGAACTGAACTTCGCCTCGCCGGATTACTTCAAAACGCTGGGCATTCGGCTGCTGCGCGGCCGCGACTTCGACACGCGCGAGGTGTCAGGCCAACCGCGCTCGGTCATCATCGATGAGACGCTGGCCGCGAAGTATTTTCCGGGCCAGGACCCTATCGGCAGGCACATCGACGACAACTTGGAGGACAAGAAAAACGTGCCGCCGCTGACGATCATCGGCGTGGTTGCCCACACGCTCAACGAGGCGCCCGGCAGCGACCCAACGTTGGCTCGAATGGTGCAAGGGCACCTTTGCGCGGCGCAAGCGGAGCAAACCGACGCCATGCTCATGATCCGGGTGGCGTCCGGTGACCCGATGCGCCTGGCCGAGCCGGTGCGCCAGGTGGTGCTCTCACTCGACCCCGAACTCCCGATCGCGGACGTGAGTACGATGTCGGCCAACATCGCCGCCAGCCTGGCACCGCAGCGCCTGACGATGGTGCTCCTGGGCACGTTTGCCGTGTTGGCGCTGGTGCTCGCGAGCATCGGGCTGTACGGCGTGATGTCTCTGGGCGTGACCCAGCGGACGCGCGAAATCGGCATCCGGCTCGCACTGGGTGCCCAACGGCGCGACGTGCTCCGTCTGATGCTAGGTCAAGGCGCGCGCTTGGTCGGGATCGGGTTGGTGCTGGGCCTGGCCGGCGCGCTCGGCCTGGGTCGGGCGGCGGCAAGCTTGCTTTACGGCATCGGGGGCAGCGACCTAGACACGCTCGCGTCGGTTTCGCTGCTGCTGGCCGCCGTGGGTTTGCTGGCGACTTACTTGCCCGCGCGCCGGGCGATGCGGATCGATCCGCTGCACGCTTTGCGGGAGGAGTGAGCTTGCCGGGGGAGCGAACCGGAAAGGAGTCGATCAATCAGCCAGAGCAAGCCCCGGTTGGTCGCGAGGGCTTGGGCGCGGATCGTTGAGCACAGGTTCCGCCACGGGCGGCTGGTACCGGCTGATGATCCAATTGCCGAGTTTGATGCCAGGCTTTTCGATGGCGAAATAGGTGATGGTGGAAAAGATCACGGTGAGGCCAAGACCCGCCAGCCAAACGCCCGAGAACTGACAGAACAATCCCAGGTGATGCGGCACTCTGAGGAAGAACCGTGGCTTAAGCAGGTCCATGACCAATGCCAGTGCCCAGAAATGGGTCAGGTAGCAGCTGAAACTGATCGTGCCTAGCTTGCACATGGCCGGGTTGACCAGGAGCCAAATCGGGCGGGCGGATAGGCCCAGGATAATCATCCCGAAAAAGACTGCGTAAAGAACGTGCATCGCTCCCCAGGAATACAGGTTGAGGGTAGCCGCTGCGAGGCAGGCGCCAAGTCCGGCGACAATGAGCAGCGCTGCCCGACCCGGTTTCGCGAGAAAGCCTTTCACTTGCTCGCTGCGCAGGCAGTGGTAAACGGCGAAGCCGAGAAAGAAGATGGGTAGTTGAAACGGGAACCACCAGAAGAGGAACATGGGAATCAGGTCGTGATAACTAGCCGGGAGGACGCGCGCCAGGACCGGCCCCAGCCAGCCATTCAAGAGCACGGCAGCCACCAGGGCGCAGAAAGCGGCGGCGAGCGAGGCCCGCAGCGAGGTGATGCGGGCAGCTAGAAACGGGAGGAACAGATAGAAGGTCATTTCCACGGCGATGGACCAGCCGCCCGGGACCACGCTGTTAATCGTTCCGGGCGACCAGCCGTGGAGGAAAAGAAAGGTCGCGAGGTAATACCAGTTTTTGACGCCCTCAGGAGCAAGGAAGTTCGGGCGGTCATGGTGACGGTGGAAGTAAAGCAGAATGCCGAACCAGAATAAGGGCGCGATCCGGCACAGCCGCCGGATGTAAAAGCTGCGTTTGGCAAACGGCTCCCGCGAGCGCAGCGAGGCCGAACGCAGAAGCGTGACAGCACTCAGGACAAAGAAGAGCTGAACGCCGTAGGCAGCTTTTCCCAAGAAATTGTTTCCTGGATCAAAGCCTGTCCGGTTTGCGCAGTGCACCGTCAGGACGCCAAGAAAAGCGAAGCCGCGCAAGGCATCGATGTATTTGTAGTGGTTCAGCTTAAGAGCCATACGCCCCTGGATCGCAAAAAACGGGGCTGCGGACAAGGTTATTCGCGCAACTCTGGGTGGCCAGTGAGGGGGCCGCCAGGTAACCCTGCGGCGTCCCAGGCCCGGATACTCTGAACCCGCCAACAACCGTGAGTGCGGCGCGGCTTGGAAGATCGTACCCCACCCTTGCCGGACCGCGCCAGCGCAGGCGATGCGAGAAACAAGGGAGTTGGCGCGCCGTTCCAGTGTGATCTGGCTGTAGCGGCGGTTCTGTGTGAGTCGGCGGCGCCTCAGGTTCGCCCTGCAAAGCGTCACCAACAGTCACGGACCACCGCTACAGCTCTCGAATCACTTACCCGTTTGTGTCTGAAGTCACCGGCGGTTGGACCGGGAAGGGCAAACCCGTTTGGCCGCCGCCGCTCGGGAATCCCGGAGAGCCCGGGAACCCCGGACCCGCGGCGTTGGCGCCACTGGCTCCCGGGTCGAGCGCCGGACCGCCCGAATTGCCCGGTGACACGCCTGTGTCGGCATCGGCCAGGCTCAGATTGCCGTAGAGCGCCTCTAGCTTGGTCACGACGGCCGTCAGGTTCTCCGCGCAGTCCGGGAAGAGCATCACCGCGGCTTCCAGAATCTCCGCCCCGCGCGCGGGAGCCGCCGTCATGGCCGCCTGAGTGATCCGCACGACGCAGCCGCAGGGGAAATCTCGCGGCCGCCGGCGCAGCCAGCGCGGTGTATCCTGGCGCGGCACGCTGAGCGCCATCGACAGCAACGCGTAAGCCGCGTTGGGGCGCTCGACGACGGACGTGCGCACCGCGGCCGCCAACTGCTGACAATCGGCTCGCTCGGCGGGCGTCTTTGCCGGCAAGTGAGACTCGAGCAAGCCCAGGGCGGACTCGGCTGTGACGGGCGCCTCCAGCTTGGCCGAGACAGGCGCCGCCCCGAGCAGCACGCAACAGAGGCCAAGCAACCAAGCCGGCAACGGCGTCTCTCTGATGGATGTACGCACGGCTTTAGTTAAAGGCTGTGCGCCCAACCCACGCGCGGCTCACTCCAGCCGCCCAGGCGCCGGCGCGACCGGACGAAGTTAATCAGCCAGAGCAAGCCAAGACCCGTCGCGACGGCTTGCAGCGGGGTTGGCTCCGGCACGGGTGCGACACTCAAGCGGACATTATCAAACGCCACCCCGGCGTTGGCCGTAATCGAAGCAAGCGCACTCAACTCGACGGTCACAGGGATGTTGACCAGGCCCGCAACCGCCGGTCCCGCGGTGAAGGTAACCGTTTCGTCCATAAAGGTCCCCGCCGGGATCGCCGACTCGTCCGGGGCGGTAAAACTCGCCAAGGTATTGGTGCCCGAGAGTAAGTTTATGGAGTAACCCACCGAGGCCAACGTCGCCGGCCGACCGACCGCGACGGTTAACGTGTAAGTCTGGCCAAGGGTTAACAACGATCCCGTAGTCTGACTGATGCTGCCGGAGAGGCCGGCCAGCCCTGTCTGCATCAGCAACGCTTGCGGACCGGACATGCCGGTGCCCACGCCGGCCAAGCCGGTGGCGCCTGTGATCTGCGCGTTGGTCGGATTCCAGGTTGCAACCGTATCCGTCAGCGCCGTCCCGAGACCCGGCACGACGGTGTTACCCGTCACAGTGGTCCAACCGGACGCGTTCAGGATCGTACCACCGTCCGTGGTGACGGCATCTGTTTCGAAGCTGGGGTTGGTGAGGGCAACTGGTGTGACTTGGCCAAAGGCGGCGCTGCAGAACAAGGCGGCGCAACCGGTAGTCAAGTGTAGTAAGTGCGTTGTTTTCATGGGAGCTAGTTCTCTGCCTGTCTTTTTGTTTGGTTCTTAGTTCGATGGCCTTTTGGGCGATCAGTACGGCGCAACGCTAGCCGCCGAAATTTGCGAACCAATGGGGAGGAAACCCCTATTTGGCCAAGGTCAACACCCCGGCGGTTTAGCAAAGCGGTATAAGCCGCAAAGCAGACCAAAGGTGGGTGAATACCCCCCTGCGACTAAAAGGGTGGTGGCACAAACCGTGGTTCGTTACTGGGGTAGTTACCCTCCCCATGAACACCAAACATCGCCTCTTCCTGGCCGACGATCACTGCGTCGTCCGTGAACTTCTCAAGTATCAACTCGAACGTTGTTGCCCTTTGCGCTACGAGGTAGTGGGTGAGGCGGGCACGGGTCAAGAGGCGATAAACGCGTGCCTGGTCTTGCGGCCGGATTTGCTGTTGCTGGACCTCATGTTGCCTGGTCTCAACGGGGTGGAAGTCATCAAGCGCTTACAAACGAAGATCCCGCGCTTGCGCGTGCTGGTCTTTTCCGCGTCGACGCGGACGCCGCTCATTGCAGACGCTTTCAACGCCAGCCCGGCCGGGTTCGTTTGTAAGCCGCGCCCGTGGGCTACGGTACTGGACGCCATTAACTTGGTGGCCGAAGGCGGCAAGTACTATGACCCCGCAGTGGCTCACCTGGCGGGAAAATTGGCGCGCCAACCCGAACATGAAGAGCTGACGGCGCGCGAACGGGAAGTGGCGCAGGCCATCGCGGAGAGCCGCAGCACCAAGGAGATTGCCGCCTTGTTAGGTGTCAGTCCCAAGACAATCGACAAACATCGCACTCGCATGATGGAGAAGCTGCACCTGCATGATGCCGTCTCGGTCACGCGCTATGCCATTCAGGCAGGTCTGGTCACGTTGGATTAGGAAGCGCTTTTTAGACCGGCGCCGGCTGCCCGAAGGAGGGTAACCCGGCACCGTCCCAGCGAAAGGTCTGCGCCCGGATGTTCCGGTCTCGCCAACCGCGGCTGCGCTTGGTCTTGGTGTGGTAAAAGATGGCGCCGCCCGTATCCCACCCGAGCAGGCTGCAATGGCCGACACCCCACACGTCCGCTGTCCGGGCAAAAACCGGCCCAGACTTTTGCCATGACCCAGGGGTGAGGTACTCGCCGGTGCGGTTGACGAGCATCCCCAGGCACGAATGCACCGTCCAAGATGCGCTTGCGCTGTAAATCAGGCAACTCAGGGCGCCGCGCCGCAACACGGCCGGTCCTTCGCAGATCGGGGCGCCGCGTTGTTCCCAGTCTTGGGTGGGTCGGGCCAACAACACTCGCGGCCCCCCAACGGTGAATGGATCGTGCAAAGGGGCCACGTACAGGCTCTGCGTGCGCTGTTCAATGTCTTCCCGGCCAGACCAAAACAGGCAAAGCTGCCCGCCGGGGGCACGCGACACCGTGGCGTCGATGGCCCAGCCGCCCGTTTGCAGCATGCCGCAGCTTTGGTACGGCCCGGTTGCATCGCTGGCGGCGAGCGCCCAAAGGCGGTGATTGCGACTGCGCCCATCGTTCGCCGCGTAATAAATGAACCAATGGTCGTCGAGCCAATGCAGTTCCGGAGCCCAAAGGTGCTTGGAAGCGGGCCCATGCCGCGGCGCCGTCCAGACAATAGTGGCAGGCTGGCGGTACAAATCGGAAAGGTCGCACGAACGCCGTAAAAAGATGCGCCGGCCATCCGTGCCGAGCGCGTAATAAACGCCCGCCTGGCACATGACCCACGGATCCTGCGAGGGACTCGGCAGCAGAGGGTTAGAGAAGCTGATGGCGTGCACGCGGGAAGGGCAGGAATGCAACTGGCGGCGCGTTTGGCCGCACAGGGTGGAGAATAAAAGCCATGGGAGCGCCGCATACCGCGGCGGTCCTACTTCACAGCCCAAAGTTTTTGCGGATGGTCCAAAGCAACAAGCGCCGCGGCAGCAGGCGGTAGGCCAAGGCGCCGCCCACGCCCTGCCAGAGGTTGCCGCAGGTGATCATCGGGCCGCCGGCCCCGCCAAACACCACCGCGCAAATGCGCGCTGCCACTCGCTCCGGCGCAGGCGCGCCCGCCATGGTGGCGTCGCTCGCTTGCAACGAGCGCCGCACCGCCATGGCTGTCGGATCGTCTGCCACCTGCAGCCCAGCCCAGTACGACATGGCGCCATTGAAGCCAGTGTTGATA
>CAXUFU010000118.1:0-7398 GCA_964250275.1 uncultured Chthoniobacterales bacterium
TGGGACCGGAGCGAAGATCCATCCTTACCCTTTTTTCGAGCGGCAGCTTGCGCTGCCTGCTCAAACTGCCTTGGAATACAGACGCGCGCCTTCTTCCAGGTCCTTGACCACTGTGCAGAGGTAAACCGGCTCCGGGTGAAGCGCGCGGTATTTCGTGATCTCCATGCGATCCAGCACGCGGAAACCGTAGCGGCGGAACATCTTCTCGCCGCGGCGATTATCGAAGCTGACCATCTGGCCATACACGCGCTTTTCGCCGCAATCGCGCAGATACTGCAAGAAGCCGTCGATCAGGAGACGCGTGCCGACAATGCTGCGGGCATCCGGCAGCAGGTTGATGTGAAAGTGGGCGGTGCGGCGGGGCGCGGCCGGGACTTCGCGCCAGCCATTGAGCAGAATCCAGTGCGCGAAGCGGCGGCTGGCGGCGTTGTAGCCCAGGTAGCGCTTCAGCATGACGAAAAACATCCCGATGTTTTGCAGGAAATTGTGCGTCTGGTTGCGCAAGGGATGGCGGCAGCCCAGCAAATAGCCCCGCACTTCGCCCTCGATTTCCATGACAAAGGCAGACTCCGGCTCCCGGTCCAGGTAGTAACCGGTCAAAAAATCGGCGAAGAGCGCGCGATCCTCGAAAACGGGATCGATCGGCTGGCCGAGAAAGCCGGTTTCACAACACAGCCAGCGGACTGCGGCCCGGTCTTGGGCGCGGTACTTCCGGATGAGAACAGGCGGCGGCAAAGCGATGCCTTCAGGAGCTTGGCTCATGGACGGGAATGGGCGTACGAGGCGAGGAGCGGCATGCTTCTCCGAGTATAGCAGGGTTGCTACCAGGGGGCGAGTTGAAGCGCCCCAGACGCTGGATTATTCGCGTTCAAAACCCGCGATGACCTCACGATAGACAGAAAAAAGCCGGTCGAAGACCCGCTGCCAGTTGTAGCGTTGGGCGACAATGGCGCTGCCGCCCAGTCCAATGGCCCGCAAATCCTGCCGGCTCATGCGGACGATGGCTTCCGCCAGAGATTCCGGGCGGTTTTCCGCCGCCCAAAACCCCAGGTCGCTAAACACGATCCGGTCCATGTAACTGCCGCGGATGCCCACCACCGGCGTGCCGCAAGCCTGGCTCTCGAGCGTCACCAAGCCAAAGGTTTCCTGCACGCCCGGGTGAACGAAAAGATCCGCGGCTCGGTACAGGCGGGCGAGTTGGCGCGGGTCCGAACAGTACGGGTGCCACGTGACTGCACCGGTCTTTTTCTGCAGGAGCTTCACCAAGCCTCGTTGCTGGCCATCACCCACGACGAGCAGATGAAACCGGCCGGGATGCTGCTGGGATAACCGCCGAAAACCCGCAAACAGCGTTTGCGTGTTTTTCTCGGGCGAAAGCCGGCCCACGTAGAGCAGCAAGGTCGCCTGCGGCGGCAAGTTGAGCTCGGCGCGGGCGGAGTCCTCCGGCTTGTCCGATGGATAAAAGATGGCCGGATCAACTCCGAGATCAATCGGGACGACGTTGTGCACGCCCCAGTCCCGCAGCAGCGCGCCCAGCGGCGCCGACGGCACCAACGTCCGCGCGAACTGCGAGTACAGGGCGCGCACGTAGCGCTTGGCGATATCCATGACGATGTTCGTCGCGGTTTCGCCGAGGAATTTAGTGGTGCTGCGGATGTAGGATTCCGGAAAATGCGAGTGGTAAAAGCCGACCACGGGAATGCCCAGCGCGGCGCCCGAAGCCAGGGCCTTCCAGGCGATCTGATAGGGGTCGCCCGACTCGATGATATCCGGTTTCTCGCTTTCCAGGATGCGCTCGACGGCACCGAGATTGAGCAGGGCGCGGTAGCGGGAGGTGCGCGAGATCAGGGGCGAGCGGATGGAATACACCCGGGTCGGCCCATCGTCGCGCACCGCGGAGTCCGGGCCCGGGATGATCAGGATGTGGCGATCGCGGGTGTGCGTCCGCAAATAGGTGGTCTTCTCCGCCAGGTAGCGCTTCACTCCGCCGCTAACCGGTGAGTAAAACTGGGTCAGGTCGCAGATTTTCAAGCGGCGGCGACCAGCTCCCCTGGCGGTGCCTCCCTGGGCGCCGATCCTTCCAGGGAGCCGTTCGAGGCCAGGCCCGGTTCGATGCCGTGCTCGGTGAGGTAACGCTCGGCGTCGAGCGCTGCGGCGCAACCGTCTCCAGCGGCCCAGATGGCTTGCCGGTAGACCTTATCCGAGACGTCCCCGGCGGCGAAAACGCCCGGGATGGCCGTGGCCGTCCCGTGGGTCTTGAGCAGGTAGCCTTCCGGGTCGAGCGGCAGCTTGCCCGCAAACGGTTTGGTGTTCGGCTCATGGCCAATGGCCACGAAGACGCATTTGACGGCCAACTCGCGTTCGGCGTCTGCCCCGCCGGCAAGGTCCCGCAGGCGGACCGCGCGCATTTCGCCTTCGGCATCGATCAGATACTCGGCGACGGCGCTATTCCAGACCGGTTCGATCTTGGCGTGGCTCAAAACGCGCTCGCTCATGATTTTCGAGGCGCGCAAGGAGCCGCGCCGGTGGATTAAATACACCTTCGAGGCAAAGCGGGTGAGGAAAATGGCTTCCTCGCAAGCGGAATCGCCGCCGCCCACGACGGCAACCGGCACGTTGCGATAGAAGGCGCCGTCGCAGGTCGCGCACGAGGTCAAGCCGTGGCCGATGAGCCGCTGTTCCTGCGGCAAGCCGAGCCAACGGGCAGCCGCGCCGGTGGCGATAATGAGCGCGCGAGTCTCGATCCATTCGTCGTCATCGAGTTGCAGGGCGACGCACCCGGACCTCGGCTCGAAAGCGGTAACCTCCGCGTACTGGAAGCGCGCGCCGAAGCCGCCGGCTTGTTCCTTCATCTGCATGATCAGGTCAGGACCGTCGATGCCGGTAGGGAAGCCGGGAAAATTTTCCACCAACGTGGTGGTTGAAAGCTGGCCACCGGGTTGGCGGCCCTCCAAGACGAGCGGCGTCAGATTGGCCCGTGCCGCGTAAATGGCAGCGGTCAGGCCCGCGCAACCCGTGCCCACGATGACGAGATTTTCCATACAACAATAAAGCTCGGGAGGTAGGGAGTGAGCAACCGCGGCGCCGTGATTGCTCGGACGGACGCCGGCAATCGGGCAGGAGAGAGAATTTTCCTCCTTACCCAGGAAAGTCGAGCGATTTTCACCGCCGCCATTTACGGTGAGGGGCACTCGTTGCTTGGATAATTCGGAGAGGCCGGAAGGTTCATTGGATTACACAGACAAGGACGTGTAGCAGACGATGGCCTTCTCCTTGCTTGCCGCGCGGTCCGCGTGGAAGATGCGGTAATGTTCACAGGCATCATCGAGGAAACCGGCAAGGTGATGTGGTTGCGCCGGAGCAGCCAGAGCGGCCTGCAGATCCAGGTTTCGGCTCCGCTGATCTCCCGGGGCCTGCGCACCGGTGACAGTGTGGCGCTCAATGGATGCTGCCTGACGGTCTCCGCGCACCGGGGCGAATTGATCACTTTCGACCTGCTGCAGGAGACGCTCGACCGCACCAATCTGCACCGCCAGCGGCCGGGGACGTCCATCAATCTCGAGCGGGCGCTGGCGGCCAACGGACGCTTGGACGGCCATTTCGTGCAAGGCCATGTGGATTGCACCAGCCGGGTGGAGGATTTTGCGAAGAAGGGGGATGACTATCGCTTGGAAGTGACGCTGCCGGCGGAGATGTCGCAGTTGGTCGTCTTCAAGGGCTCGATCGCGATCAACGGCATCAGCCTGACGGTGGCGAGCCTGAACCCGGAAAGCTTTGCGGTCTGGATCATCCCGCACACGCGTGAGCAGACCAACCTCCATGACACGGTGGTCGGGGATCTGGTGAACCTGGAGTTCGATGTGTTGGCGAAGTACGTCGAGCGTATCCTGGGCCGCGCGCACTTGCCGCCGCACCATCTGACGGACCGGGATCTGTCGTAAGCGGCGAAGCAGCATCCAAAAAACGGGGTAGGGAAGGGTCTCCGACTCGGTCCCTTGCTGTCTGTCGGACGTGTCCATGAGGATGGGTGCACCCTGTACGCTCCTGCCTTCCAGACAATGGGACCGGATTGGAGATCCACCTGTCGCCCCACGACCTGTCGCCGAGCCTTGAGTCCGAGCCTCCCATTTGTTTCTGGAGGCGCCGAGGTCGCGGCAGGCTCTCCAGACAGTTTGGGACGGCTCGGAGAGCCCGCCCCTACCTTTTTTTGGATGCCGCTACGCGGCGGACGCGCCGACCGACGGTCATAGACCGCCGCTACAGCGGGAAGCAAACCACCCGCCGCGGCAACTTTCAGGGCGGTTTTCCGGCCTTTCGCTTGTCAGCCCCGGACGACGCTTATAAACTGACCTTTGTCCGGACGGTTCCCTTCGCGAACGCAATCCTCTGCCATGGCCAAAACCAAGCGAAAAATTGCTCATACGCAGGCACTTCTGCAGCGCCAGCTCCCTTTCAGCCACGAGGGCAAATACTTCGACCTTAAAGACATCTTCGACCGGCTCAATGCTCGCTATTTCGCGGCGTCGCCGTTGCAGGATTACACGATCACCTGGGGCCGGCGCCGCAAGCTGGCCCCGCGCGAATATTTCGTCTTTGGCACGATCCAGGAGGACGACCGGATCATCCGCATCCACCCCCGGCTTGACGCCCTCTTTGTGCCGCTCTGGTTCGTCGAGTACGTCGTTTACCATGAGATGCTGCACTCCGTCGTGCCGGATGAGCCGGCGCCGGGCGGCCGCCGTTGCGTGCATACGGCCGAGTTTTACCGGCGGGAACGGCTGTTCCAACACTACCGGCGCGCCCGCCGGTGGGAGGATGAAAACCTCGCGCGCTTCCTGCGCTGACGCCTGGCGGGCCGCACACCCGGGCCTCGGTCCGGAAACGCTGCGCGGAGATCATGATCAAGCGCGCCTTTGTCCTCGCGGCCGGACTTGGCACGCGTCTGCGGCCGTTGACGGACCAACTGCCCAAACCGTTGATCCCCATTGGGCGCAAGCCGCTGATCACGTTTGTCTTCGATCATCTGATCGCAGAGGCTGGGGTCGAGGAGTTTATCGTCAATACGCACCACCTCGCGGACGCTTACCAGGCGGCGTTCCCCGGGGGTGAATACCGGGGGCGCCGCCTGCGCTTCCGGCATGAGCCGGTGCTGCTCGATTCCGCGGGCGGCATCCGCAATATCGCCGACCTGGTGGCCTCCGACCCCGCGACGTTGCTCGTCTACAACGGCGACATTTTGACGGACCTCCCGCTGGCGGACGCCATCGCCCAACATCGCGCCGCCGGCAACGAGGTGACGCTCGTTCTGCGCTCGACCGACGGCCCAAAGCACGTCGCCTGGGACGCAGCCAGCGGCCGGATCGTCGACATTCGCAACCGGCTGGGCAGTAACTGGCCGGCCGAGTTTGCCTTGAGCTGCGGTTATCTGCTCGAGCCGGCGTTTTGGCGGCGCATCCCGCCGGCGGGACCGGTTTCCGTCATCCCCATCTTTCTGGACATGATCCGGGCCGGTGCGGCCATTGGCGGCGTGTTGGCCGATGCCGGGCAGTGGCATGACCTCGGGACCGCGGCAGAATATTTGCGGGTGCATCGCGAGTTGCACGCGGATACCGGGCGCATCTTTCCCCGCTACGGCGCGCCGGATCCCGCCTGGCGCGAGTGGATTGCGCCGACGGCACGGATCGCGGCGGGAGCGCGGCTGAGCGGAGCGGTCGTGGCGGGGGACGGGGCGGTAATTGGAGAAAACGCTCGGGTCGAAAACACTATTTTGTGGCCTGGCGGCAAAATTGCTTCCCACAGTGAAGTCAGCGACTGTATTGTCCGCTCCTCGCAAGTGGCCTCCGGCCGGGTGCATGGCCAGATCTTCTGACCGCGGCGCACGTCGGGAAAAAGGGCCCACCCGCGCATTCGCTGTCGACGAGCTGTTCGAAACTCTGTTTCCGTGCCTTCCCAAGATTCTCTCATTCTGCAAACGCGCGCGCGGTTTGCCGCTCCCGCGGACGACGCCATCAGCATCACGCCGATCGAAAAAGGCGGCTCCGAACGCAAGTTTTACCGGGTCCAACTCGGCGGCCAGTCGCTGATCCTGGTCAAGTACAACGATCAACGGGAAGAGAACCGCCACTACGTGCGGATCGCGGAGGTTTTAGATGCCTTGGGCGTGCGCACGCCGAAAATCTTTTTCCACGACGACCGCGAAGGGCTGATCTGGATGGAGGATCTCGGCGAGCAGGACTTGTGGAGCTACCGGCAGGAGCCCTGGCCCACCCGGCGCGCCTGCTACCAATCCGCGCTCGAGGAAATCTGGCGTTTGCACGAGCGCGGGTGGGCCGGGCTGGCACGCTTCCCGTTTACGTTGCAGATCGAGTTCAATGCGGCGCTCTACCGCTGGGAGCAGCGATATTTTTTCGATAACTGCCTGGGCAAGTACTTCGAGAACCTGCACGCGCCGGAACTGGTAGCGGAGATTGCCGGATTGCCGGTCTGGGGCGAGATCGCGGACAAGCTTTCCGCCTGGCCGCGCGTGCTGGTGCATCGCGATTTTCAATCGCAGAACGTCCTGATGCACAATGGCCTCGCGCACCTCATCGATTTCCAGGGATTGCGCCCGGGCCTGGCGCATTATGACCTGGCTTCGCTGCTCTACGATCCCTACGTGCAATTGGCCCCGGCAGAGCGTAGCGAATTGCTCGCGTTCTATTTGAGCCTCGGCAGCCGGCACGATCTGGGGGCTTCCCGCGCGGCGTTCGACGAGGTTTATCAGCTTTGCGCCTTGCAGCGGCTGATGCAGGCCCTGGGTGCTTACGGTTTCTTGGGCCTCGTCAAAGGCCGTGTTGAGTTTCTGAAGTACGTACCGATTGCGCTGGGCTCGCTGCGCGAAGTGGCCGCGGGTCTGCAGGGAATGGAGGAGTTCAGCGCGCTGCTGGCAGGGCTGCCGGCTTAGCTGGCGGCCAATGCACTTCAACCGCGCGGCTGCGCCATGCAGAGCCCGGTCATCAACATTTCCCAGAGCTGATCGTACGCCGCATCGATGGCGGGATCGTTCCATTCTTCGGCATGCGCCGGATGATGAAACCGGGAAGTCGCATACAACAGGGCGCGGCCGGCCGCCATGGGGTCGACAACCCGGAAGGTGCCATCCTCAATGCCGGATTGAATAACAGCCGCCGCCAAGCCGACCAAGGCATCGACATGGGCGGCGACAACCGCGACAGCGTCGGCCGTTAGTGTCCGGTAGGCGGCGAACAATTCTGGATCGTCGTTGGCCCGGCGGCGTTTGCCGGCGATCAATGCGTCGAAGAGCTGCCTGAGCCGCTGGGGCGCCGGCGCCGGCAGAGCGGCGATCGCGCGCAACGGGGGCATGGTCGTCTCCGCCCAACGGCCGCCGACCAGATAGCC
>CAXUFU010000119.1:0-4034 GCA_964250275.1 uncultured Chthoniobacterales bacterium
GAACAGGCGCCGGCCACTGACAGCCCGCTATTTTCCCATGCGCAGCGTTGAACTTGACGCCATCCTCGGCGCGATGCTCCAGAGTTACGACGGCATCTCCGACCTGAACTTTTCGGTCGGCCGGCCGTTGCAGGTCGAGGCCTTCGGCGTTCTGAAAGCCATCGCCGTCGATCCGCCGATCGATTCGTTGACTCCTTATCAGACCGAGAATATCGCGCTCAACTTGATCGGCAACAACCGCCGGCTGATGAAGCAATTGCTCGAGCACGGCTCGTGCGACAGCGGCTATCAGCTCGGCGAACAGGCGCGCTTCCGCGTCAATATTTTCCGCCAACAAGGCCGGTTTTCGGTGGTCATGCGCAAGCTTAATTCGGCCATTCCCACGCTCGAGAGCCTGGGTCTGCCGGGCGTGTTTGAAAGCATCTGCCGGGAAAAGACCGGGCTGGTCCTCGTCACCGGCGCCACCGGTTCCGGCAAGACCACGACTCTGGCCGCGGTGCTCAACGAGATTAACTGCACCCAGGCCTTTCACGTCGTCACGCTGGAGGATCCGGTCGAGTTCGTGCATCAGCACCGCTTGAGCACGTTCAATCAGCGGGAGCTCGGGACCGACTTCGACGCGTACCCGAATGGGTTGCGCGCCGCTTTGCGCCAAGCGCCCAAGGTGATCCTCGTCGGCGAAATGCGTGACCGGGAGACCGTGGAGATCGCGCTCACCGCGGCCGAGACCGGCCATCTCGTGCTTAGCACGCTGCACACGATCGATGCCGGCCAATCGATCAACCGCATCCTTGGCCTCTTCGAACAGGGCGAGGAAAAGCTGATCCGCCAGCGGCTGGCGGATACGCTGCGTTTTATCGTGAGCCAACGCCTGGCGCCCCGGATGACGGGCGGCCGGCAGCTCATCATGGAAGTTATGGGCAATAACTTGCGCACCAAGGAGGCCGTCGCGCTCGGCGAAGAAGAAGGCCGCAGTTTTTACGACATCATCGAGGCGAGCGAAGCGTTTGGCTGGTTCACCTTCGATCAATCCCTGCTGCGAGCTTACGGCGACGGGCTGCTCGACGAGGAGACGACGCTGCTTTATGCCTCAAAGAAGGGCAAGGTCAGCCGGGCGATCGATCTGATCAAGAAAAGCCGCGGAGAAGAGAAGAACAAGGTCAGCGGTCTGCGCCTGGATACGGTTTCCGCCGGCCGCTATTAGCGGTCCAGCTTAGCTCAATTGGACTCCCCATGAATACTGCCGCCACGCCGGAATTTGAGACGCGGTTCGATATCTTCGAGCCGGGCGATTTGACGGCCCTGGTTTGCGTGGAAGAACCCGAGTACCAGCAACACCTGCTCGATCAGCTCAGCAGCATGGACTATAAGATCCACGTCGGACTTTTCGCCGAAGACATTTCCCTCAAGCTCAAGACGCACGTTTATGATGTGGTTATCATCGAGGAAAATTTTGGCGGTGTGCCTTTGCAGAACAACCAGGTGCTTTACGAGGCGGTGCATTTGCCGGGAGTGCAGCGGCGCAACCAGTTCCTGGTGTTGATCGGGACAACCGTGATGACCAACGACGAAATGATGGCCTTTATCTTCAGCGTTGATCTTTGCTTTAACGTGCACGATCTGGCGAACCTGAAACCGGTATTGCGCCGCGGCGCGGCCCGGCAAAAAGAGTTCTTCCACGTCTTCATCGAAGAGGTGCGCGCCGCCGGGCTGGCGTAGCGGGCGGGTTGTTGGCCGACGGTCATAGACCGCCGCTACAGCCTAAGGCGAGCAGCCAGAGTGGGCGGGTGTTCATCCCCTGCCGCCGCAACGCGCGCTTGACGTGCGGTTTGACCCCGATAGATTTTCAGCTTGCGGTATTCGGCGGCAACGCGCCCCTGTCTCCGGCGGGTAAGCGGCGCGCGCGGCGGCTGGATTCCTCCTCCCGCGAGCAAACAGGGCGTACCAGTGGATACATTCTTCTCCGATTACCATCCCGAAGGTTTTTTCGATGAGATGTACAGCGCGCCGGGGCAGGTGCGGCCGCACTACGAGAAGTTGCTGCGGCGCTTCGCGGACATGAGCCGCGCCGAGTTCGAGCGCAAACGCACCCTGGCGGAAACGTCATTCCTCACTCAGGGCATCACGTTCACCGTCTACAACGACAACAAGGGTACAGAACGCATTTTCCCGTTCGACCTCGTGCCGCGCATCATCCCGCATGACGAGTGGGAAATGCTCGAACGCGGACTCACGCAACGCATCACCGCGTTGAACTTGTTCCTGCATGACGTCTATCATGAACAACGCATCCTGAAGGAAGGCGTCATTCCGCGGGATTATATCTTGAGCGCCGCGCATTTCCGGCCGGAGTTCATGGGGTTCGATGTGCCCCGGAACATCTATATCCACATTTGCGGCACAGACCTGATCCGAGACAAGGACGGGCGTTATTTGGTCCTTGAAGACAACGGCCGCTGCCCCTCCGGCGTCTCGTACGTGCTGGAAAATCGGCAGGCCATGAAACGGGTCTTTCCCGGGCTTTTCGCGCGGTATGCCGTGCGGCCGGTTGACGATTACGCGCAGAGCCTCCTGGATGTCCTGCGCTATATCGCCCCCGAACGGCGCCAGACTGACCCAACCGTGGTGCTGCTCACCCCTGGGGTTTACAACTCCGCCTATTTCGAACATTCCTTCCTGGCCCGTTCGATGGGGATTGAAATCGTGGAAGGGCGCGACCTGCTGGTCGAGAATGGGTCGGTCTTCATGAAGACGACCAAAGGGATGAAACCCGTGGACGTCATTTATCGCCGCATCGACGATGATTTTCTCGATCCGGAAGTCTTCCGTCCGGACTCGTTGCTCGGTGTCCCGGGCATCGTCAACGCCTACCGGCGGGGCAACGTGAGTTTGGCCAATTCCATCGGCACGGGCGTGGCGGACGATAAAGCGATCTATTACTTCGTGCCGCGCATGATCAAGTTCTATCTGGGCGAAGATCCGATTTTGCCCAACGTGGAAACCTATCTTTCGAGCGACGAAGAGGACCGCAAGTATATCCTGGAGCATTTGCCGGAACTGGTCGTCAAAGCGGCCAACGAAAGCGGCGGTTATGGAATGTTGATCGGCACGCAGGCGAGCACGGAAGAAATCGAATCGTTCCGGCAAAAGATCATCGCGCAGCCGCGCAACTATATTGCGCAGCCGGTGGTGGCGTTATCCCGTTCGCCGTCGTTCTGCGGCGATCGCTTGGAAGGGCGCCACATCGATTTGCGTCCGTATATACTGTACGGAGAGAAGATCACGATCATCCCCGGTGGCCTCACCCGCGTAGCGCTCCGGAAGGATTCGCTGGTCGTTAATTCCTCCCAAGGAGGCGGCAGCAAAGACACGTGGGTGTTGGAAGAATAGGTCGACCCGATGCAACTAGAGACCTTTGAGCGCGGCCTGCGGGCCTTTGTCAGGCGGAGGCGCCCAAAACGCCGAGCAACTAGCTACCTATGTTAAGCCGCGTCGCGGAATGTCTTTATTGGATGAGCCGCTACATCGAGCGGGCGGAAAACAACGCCCGCATTCTCGATGTCAATTTGCAGCTCATGCTCGACTTCGAAAGCCAATCGGAACAAGCCGTGCGGCAACATTGGGCGCCGATCATTAACTCGCTCGAAGAGCAGGAGCTCTTTCACTCGTTCTACAAGCAGGCGGACGGCGATTCTGTAGTCGAGTTCGTCACCTTTGAAACCAAGAACCCAAACTCGATCTATTCCTGTTTGGGTCGGGCGCGGGAAAACGCCCGGACGGTGCGCGAGCAGATCCCTTCCGAGATGTGGGAGGAGCTGAACTCGCTCTATCTCTTCATCGGGTCAAAGGAAGCACGCGAGGTGTTTGCCTCGAGCACCTATCAGTTTTACAAGCGCGTCTTGGAAGGCTCGCACCAGTTCATCGGCTTGACCGACGCAACCATGACGCACGGCGAAGGTTGGGATTTCTGTCAGCTAGGCAAATACATCGAACGGGCGGACCGTACCTCGCGGATCTTGGACGTGAAGTATCAT
>CAXUFU010000119.1:4044-4567 GCA_964250275.1 uncultured Chthoniobacterales bacterium
TTGCTCCCCAGCGGAGAGCGGGTGGGCGGGAATGTAGACACGATCCAGTGGATGGCGGTGTTGCGCTCCTGCAGCGCGCTGGAGGCTTACTGCAAAATTTATGTGGGCCAGGTGGCGCCGTGGAAGGTGGCCGAGTTCTTGATCTTGCATGAGGCTTTCCCGCGCGCTTTGCGCTTCTGTGTCCGCCGGCTGGATGCGGCGCTGCATCGGATCAGCGGAACCCCCGAAGAGCGTTTCTCGAACGAAAGCGAGCGGCTCTCCGGACAGTTGCGCAGCGACCTCGATTACAGCACGATTTCAGAGATCTTCGGCTACGGCTTGCATCAGTATCTCGACCGGCTGCAACTGCGCTTGATGCAGATCAACGACGCCTTACACGAGACTTACTGCCAGGACGCCGCGCAGTGGCAGGCGCAAACGCAGAAACAATCCGGCGCCGGGTCGCAGTCTCAATCCCAGTCGCAGACGCAGGGTGCGGGAACGCGTTAGACCAGGTCTCGTGACCCAAGGTAGGGATGGCTCA
>CAXUFU010000119.1:4632-7369 GCA_964250275.1 uncultured Chthoniobacterales bacterium
GCTCGAGTTGCGGGGCTTGTGGTCCCCTAAATCAGGGGCGGGGCTGGTGATCCCCATCCCTACCTTTGTATACGGGTGACGAAGTTGTCACAATCAACTGCTAGGGTTGGACTTAGAGCGGTGGTACTCGAACTGTTAGCCAATGAAGAAATTTCGCACTGGCTGGATCTCCGATCTTCACTTGGGGACGCGCGGTTGCAACGCGGAAGCTGTGCTGCAGTTCCTGCGCAACTACGAGTTTGAGACTCTCTATATCGTCGGCGATTTGCTGGACATCTGGAGTCTGCGGCGCAGCCGCTATTGGCCGCAATCGCATAACGATGTGGTGCAAAAGATCCTGCGCAAAGGACGTAAAGGCACGCGGATCATTTATATCCCGGGCAACCACGACGAACTGCTGCGTGAGCACACCGGCGAATACGGCAGCCTCTCGATTAAACGCCGTGCTTTGCACCAGACCGCGGATGGCCGCAAGCTGCTCATCATCCACGGCGACGAACTGGATACGGTCATCCAAAACGTCAAGTGGCTGGCTTACATCGGCGATGTCGGCTACCAATCTCTGCTCAGGCTTAACCGGCCGGTGAACTTCCTGCGGCGACGGTTGGGTTTGGGTTATTGGTCGTTGAGCGCTTACGTTAAGCGCGGGGTCAAAAACGCCGTGGCTTTTATCGGCGCGTTCGAACAGGCCGTGGTGCGCTACGCAAACCAGTACCAGGTGGACGGTGTCCTCTGCGGTCACATCCACTGGGCCGCGCTGCGGGAGATCGATGGCGTGTGTTATTACAACTGCGGCGATTTCGTCGAGAGTTGCACCGCTTTGGTGGAGAACTTCGATGGCAGCATGGAATTGCTCACGGGCTTATACGCGGCCGAACCGGAAGCCGCTCCGGAAGAAGCGCCGGAGGTCGACGAAGCGCAGCTCGAGTTAGAGCCCTTGCTGCCGATCTGAGCTGACTTCTCCGGCTGTAGCGGCGGTTGGCTGTAGCGGCGGTCTATGACCGTCGGCGACGCGTGACCTAGAGCAGAGTCCGCCTGCCAGGGATGGCACTGGCCCCGGCAGGCGAAGCGCTCGCCCTACAACCGGAACTTACCGGCTTCGACATTTTCTAATCTACTCTAAACTAAGGGAACGTCCTCGACGGTCATAGACCGCCGCTACAGCCGGAGTAAAGGCGCTCGCGCGGGCGGCGCGACGTTTGGTAAGCCGCCCTCAATACTGCTTACGCATGTTGCTCGGCAGGATACTTAGCTCGTTGCGATACTTCGCCACCGTGCGCCGCGCGATGGGAATGCCGCGCTCGCTCAAGATTGACACAATGTCCTTGTCGCTGAGCGGATGCATCGCACTCTCCGCTTTGATCAGATCGAGAATCGCTTCTTTGACGCTCGTGTTGCTCATCGACTCGCCATTGGCGGTCTGATAACCGGGCGTGAAAAAGTACCGCATCTCGAAGACACCCTGCGGCGTCGACATGTACTTGCCCGAGATCGCCCGGCTGACCGTCGTCTCGTGCACACCAACCGCCTCGGCGATCTGCACCATCGTCAGCGGACGCAAGAAGGCCGTGCCGTTCTCCAGGAACTCCTGCTGCCGGCTGACGATCTGGTTGGCGATGTTCGAGATCGTCTGTTGGCGTTGGTGGATGCTCTTGATCAGAAATTTGCCGCTGCGGATTTTGTCGCGGATATAATCCTTCACGTCGCCGCCGCTCCCGCCTTGCGCCATCAAGTCTTTGTACGTGTTGGAGATGCGCAGATGGGGGATCTGTTCGCCGTTGAGCATCACGGTGTATTTCTCCCCGATCTTCTCGACGCTCACATCCGGCAAAACGTAGTTGTTCGGGTCCGGAGCGAAGATAGCGCCGGGCTTCGGGTCCAGCGTGGCGATGGAGTAAGCCGCCTGCTGCACCTGATCGACCGTGACACCCAGCCGGCGTGCAATTTCCGGGTACCGGCGCTTGCCGAGTTCGTCCAGGAAACGGTGAATGATCTGGTATTCCAGGGTGTTTTGCTTGCCCAAGCGGCGCAACTGAATTAGCAGACAATCCCGCAGATCGACCGCGCCGACGCCGGCCGGGTGAAAGCTCTGGATCACCGTCAGCAAGCGCTGCAGATCGGCCGCCGCCACGCCGGTATTGGCGCTCATCTCCTCAGGGTTGATCTGCAGGAAACCGTTGTCATCGATATTGCCGATGATCAGTTCCGCCAGTCGCTTGTCGCCGGCGGAAAGTTCCGCGCCGTTGAGTTGGCCGATGAGATGCTGCTGGAGGGTCTCCTGGTTGGCGATGGAATCAAAGAAAAATTGGCGGCGCTCTTCATCGTCTTCGCTGCGGCTGTTGTAGCCACTGCTCTGGGCCATGTACTCGCGCCACTCCTCATCGAGCTTGGCAAGTTGGTCGAACTCCTCTTTAAACTCGTCGTCCTGGCGCGCCTCTTCTTCCGGGGTGGGTTCGCTGGCTTCTTCTTCGAGCACGGGATTGGTCTGCAACTCCTGCTGCACAATGTTTCGCAGCTCCAGCATGGGAGCTTGTAAGATGATGAGACTCTGCTGCAGCTGCGGTGCGAGCACCTGCTGCATGGACATACTCTGGGACTGTTGCATTCCGGCCATGGGTTCGAAGATGTGGGCAGTTTGCCGAGGTGGCAAGAGAAAAATGCAGGTTTTTTCACTTTTTGGAACGGTTTTTGCTGCATTGTCATTCCATGCAGCCTCTTTCCACCACCCTTCTCCCCC
>CAXUFU010000120.1:0-7346 GCA_964250275.1 uncultured Chthoniobacterales bacterium
GAAATAAAGCGTGTCAACAGGGGCGTTCGCGCCCAAACTTTGCTCACCTGCCTGCTTGCGGCAACGCCCCATCATGAAGCTTATCGCCATCGCCAATCAGAAAGGTGGAGTCGGTAAAACTACGACCGCGGTCAACCTCTCGGCGTGCCTGGCGGCTTTGCAATGGCGGGTGCTCTTGATTGATCTGGATCCGCAGGCCAAAGCGACGAGTTCCCTGGGGCTGGAAGGCATCGAAGGCGGCAGCCTGTACCGGCCGTTGATCGGCGAGGTGTCGCTGGCGGAACAGGTGCTGCCCACCCGGCTCGAGAATCTGTTTATGATCCCCGCCGACCTGGATCTGGCCGGCGCGGAAATCGAAGTGGCGAGGCTCGACAACCACCTGGGCCGGCTCCGGGAAGTGCTGGCACCGCTGGCCCAGGACGCGCCGTTTGATTTTGTCGTGCTCGATTGCCCGCCGTCTTTGGGCATCCTGATGACGAACGCGCTGGCGGCTGCCGATGAACTGCTGGTGCCGATCCAGTGCGAATACTTCGCGCTTGAGGGTTTGTCGAAGATCGTGCAATTGATCGAACATATCCGCGGCTCGGGCACCAACCGGGATCTGACCATTGGGGGCATCGTGATGACGATGTTCGATGCCCGCACGAACCTCAGCCAGCAGGTGGCCGGCGAAGTACGCAAACATTTCGATGCGTTGACGTACCAGACGGCCATCCCGCGTTCGGTGCGCTTAGGGGAAGCGCCGAGCTTTGGGCAGACGATCCTCGAATATGATCCAAGTGGGGTGGCCGCGGCCGCTTACCGGCGGTTGGCCGACGAGTTTGTGCAACGGCAAGGTAGGGCGACGGCCACCCGGCGGCAGGCTGAAAAGCTCGCGTAAGCGCTAGCGTGCCGTCGAGGATGCGATTTTGGCTAACGCCGAGAAATGGGTGCTAACCCGAAAATAGTTTGCCGATTTATCTTGCCGTATTTGGGAGGCTCATAGATAACCCGTGTCGTGGCGCAGGCTGTGATCCTTAAAGCCGTGCCCGAGGAGTCCATTCGCCGAGGGAAGCTGAAAGTTTTTCGCCTGCAAGACACACGCCTATGAAACGACGCCTCATCGCATCAATTTCGATTGCAGCGTTCTCTTTGGCGGGGCTGCAGGCGGAGGCGGCGGTTGTCGTAAGTAACCTCGATCCCGCGGATTACGGCACCAGTACCAACTTTGTTGGTCAGGATATCGGGCAAGCCATCATGACGGGGACCGAGGGCGTTTCGCTCACGAGTGTCGTTTTCCCGGAAACCGCCGGCCCGGCTGCTGGCCAGACCTTCGGAGTGTACGTTCGCAACCCGGATAACACTGCGGGCAGCGAGCTGTATGGCGGATTCACTATGGCGTTCGACAGCTTCACGGATCAAACCACGGCGACGGTCGACGGAACTTTCGTCCTGGCGCCTAAAACGGGCTACTGGTTCGTCCTGGAGAGCAACAGCACGCTGGGGGCAGTCGACTGGAATTACACCACGACGACCAGCTACTCATCGGCGTTTGGCGCCACCCTGCCGGCAAACGATACGTCTTTTGTCAGCAACGGCACGCGAAGCACTTACTACAACCTTTCGAACGGCCCGCAGGTGATTGACGTCAACGGTGTGCCGATCGCCGTTCCGGAGCCTTCCGCCGCGACGTTCCTGGGTGTAGCGCTGGCGATTGGAATGTTGGCGATGGCGCACCGTCGCCGGGAAAAAGTCTAATTTCCGGGGGTTTGCCTCGCCCGGCGCAGGGCTTCTCTTGGAGCGGCTTCCGGTTAATGTGGCGAAGGGTTTGGTCGGGTGGCGCATAGTTTCGCGCTGTATCCCTTTTCTCCCCAGGCGCCGAGATGGAACGGCTGCGGAAGTGGCGTAGAAGCGGCCTCCTGCCCGTTGCAGATGTGCGGGGCGGTGCGACGTTTGCTTGCACCAACTTCCGTGTCGCGTCGCCGCTCCATCAATCTTTCTGCTCCGCTCTTGCTTGAAGGCTATCGCCGCGGGTTGTTTCCGATGGCGCTCGAAGACGGCGAGATCGGCTGGTTTTCACCGGATCCGCGTGGGATCATCCCCCTCGAACCGGGCGGTTTGCACATCCCGCACGGCCTGCGGCGCACTTTGCGCAAAAATCGTTTCGGCCTGCGGATCAACAGCGATTTTGAGGGCGTCATCCGGGCGTGCGCCCGGCGAACCGAGACATGGATCAGCGAAGAAATTATTCGCAGCTACCGGGACCTCCATCTGCTCGGGTATGCGCATAGCGTGGAATGCTGGCTGGACGGCGAGATGGCGGGCGGCCTTTACGGCGTGGCGTTGCGGGGCGTTTTCTTCGGGGAATCGATGTTCCACACGGTGACCGATGCCTCGAAAGTGGCGTTGGTGTTGCTGGTGGAACGGCTGCGCGCGCGGGGGTACACGCTTTTGGACTTGCAGTGGACCACGCCGCACCTGAAAACCTTTGGCGCGGTGGATATCTCGCGCACGGAATACCTCCAGCGGCTGGCGACGGCCTTGCAGCATCCGCGCGAGTTTGTTTGACCAAAGCCGCTGTTGCCATGAACGACGCGTGCCGCCTGTTTTCGCTCGCTGCCGTGCTAGGAGGGCTGGCCCTGGGTCAGGGCGCGCTCCGCGCGGAAAACGCGCCGGTGTTTTTTTTCGAGATGGTCCACATCCCGGGATCGGCGGATTGGGTGGCCACGCGCGAAGTCTCGCAGCAGCAATACGAGGAAGTCGCCGGAGATAATCCGAGCGCGTTTGTCGACCCGACGCGGCCCGTGGAAAGCGTCAGTTGGGATGATGCGGAGGCGTTCTGCGAGAAGCTGACCGCGCGCGAATGGCTGGCCGGACGTTTGCCGCAGGATCTCGTCTACGAATTGCCCACCGACGCGCAATGGGACGCCTTCTCGGCGGGCGCTTCCTTGGATCATGCCGTGACATCGATCCACGCCGAACGTCTGGGCACGGCGGTGATCGGGTCGCTGCCGCCTTCGCCTTTGGGCCTCTACGATGTGCTCGGCAACGTTTGGCAATGGTGCCGCGATTGGTACGACAATGACATCCGCAAAAAGGATTCGAACAAGGATCTCCCGGCAGCGTACACCGATGCGCAGGCCGCCGCGCTGGGGCCGGAGCAGACCTACAAGGTGCTGCGCGGCGGCGCCTGGGACACAGGGCCGGCCGACGGCTTCACGCCAGCCAGCCGCCTGCGTTATGCCCCCGGCATGAGCAACTATCGGACGGGGTTCCGTTGCGTGGTGATCAAAAACCCGGCCGCGCCCAAATCGCCGTGAGCGGCTCCGCTCCGAGCGAAGCGCCTGGCGTAAAAGTACGGACGGGTTCTTTGCGCTCGTTTGTGAAAAGCGGCCCGTTTAAGCAAGCGAAGATGTCGTCCTGGCGCGATGCTCGTCGCTTTGTTTGCTGGACGTGGTTGGTGGCAGCCTGGGCGGCGGCAAACGGCCAAGCAAAGGACCGGGCACCGACCGACGCCGAGACCCGCGACCTTCTGCGCAGCGATGTGCCCTGGCAGTGACGGAAATGGGCGTTTGCAGGTTGGGAGGCAGGTTGGCGCGGTTTCTCGCCACCTCGGATATCGGGTGTGGCCGCCATTATTAGCAGGCCGGAGCGCCAGTAGCTGGCGGATAGGACGCCCTATGATCTATCGCTTCGACCAAATCACCGTGGACTTCCCCGAGTCGTCCGGTGCCAATCCTAACGCCGCCGCTACCGTCCAAGAGCTGCTGGGCGGCAAGTTCGGGGAGATGTCCACCCTGATGAACTACACGTTCCAGTCCTTCAACTTCCGGGGACGGACGAAAATGCGGCCGTTTTATGACCTCATCTCCAACATCGCCGCGGAGGAGTACAGCCACATCGAGGCGGTCACCTGCGCCATCAACCTGATGCTGACCGGCGCGACCACTCGGGCGGATCGCAACGTGCCTTCCAAGGAGTCGAACGGCGTGGTGGATACGGCCAAGAACATCCTTACCAGCGCCACCAGCGATCCCGCACCGCTCAAGGCCTCGGTCGATTACCGCCTGTCCTCGCATTATCTGAGCAGCGCGCAAACTTCTCTGCCCGTGGATTCCATGGGGCGGTTTTGGTCGGGCGAATACGTCTTTTCGAGCGGCAACTTGAAGCTCGATTTGTTGCACAACTTCTTCCTGGAATGCGGCGCGCGTGCGAACAAAATCCGCGTCTACGAATCCACCGATGACCCGGTGGCCCGGGCGGCGGTTGGATACCTGCTCGTGCGCGGCGGCGTGCATGTCGTGGCCTACGCCAAGGCGTTGGAAGTGCTGACTGGCGCTGATGTCGGCTCCCTGCTTCCCATTCCTGACGTGAGCAACAAGAAGTTCCCCGAAGCGCGCAAGCTGGAGGAAAAAGATGGCCTGCACCTCATCATGTACCACCAGAGCAAGGATTACACGCAGTTGGCGAAAATCTGGAACGGCCAGCACCCCGAGGATGGCCTGCCGCTGGTGGTCAAGGAAGAGATGCCTCAAGGTTATCCCTGGCCCGACTTCGAGGAAGAGCCGCAGATGTCCTCCCCCGGGGACATCGATCCCGACATGATCAAGTATTATGCCGCCAAGCTGGGCTGACCAGACCAGCCCGGGTTTCTAACTCCCCTCCTAAACCGAAGCCCCGCTACTCGTTCGCGCGAGTAGCGGGGCTTTTTCTTTGGCGTCCGCCACGAAAAAGGCGGTTTTGCACAAACTTCGCGGCGGTCGCCCGAGCTTGTGAAATATTTCACAAATAGCGCTTGCGCCGTTTTCGACCGGGAATTTACTTGTGGCCGTCCGGTCCTTCGCCGAGCGTCGCGCTCCGACCGCTCCCCTTCTCGCCCATGGCTTCGCGCATCCAAGAAATCGAGGCACCCGATACGCTCGCCCGTGCCCACGCGTCGCTGGCCTCTCTTGGCACGCAGCGGGAGCCGACCCATGACATCATCGGGGAGAAGATGACCATCAACATGGGGCCGTCCCATCCTGCCACGCACGGCGTGCTGCGGCTGGTGCTCGAGCTCGACGGCGAGTTGGTCACCAAGGTCACCCCAGACATCGGCTACCTGCATCGCGGCGACGAGAAGATCGCCGAGAACATGCAGTACAACCAGTTTGTCCCGTACACGGACCGCTTGGATTACTTGGCGCCGCTGGCTAATAACGTCGCCTATACGCTGGCCGTCGAGAAACTGATGGGCTGGGAATTGCCGCCGCGCGGCAAGGCCATCCGCGTAATTTGCTGTGAGATCGCCCGGATCTCCGCCCATTTGCTGGGGCTGGGAGCGTTCGCCATGGATACCGGCGCCATGACCGTGTTCCTCTACACGTTCACCGAGCGGGAAAAGCTCTATAATCTGATCGAACAACTCACCGGCGCGCGTTTTACGACCAGCTTCACCCGCGTCGGGGGGCAGGTGCGTGATCTGCCGGAAACGTTCGCCGGCCAACTGCGCTTTTTCTTGCGGGAGTTTATCCCCAATCTCAACGAGATCGACCATCTGCTCACCCGCAACCGGATTTTCGTCGACCGCACCCGCGACGTGGGCGTCATTTCCAAGCAGGACGCCATCGGCTATGGCCTCTCCGGGCCGAACCTGCGCGGCTCGGGCGTCGATCACGATCTGCGCAAAAAGCATCCGTATCTCGATTACGAAAAGTACGATTTCGACGTGGCCATCGGCGTCGCGGGGGATTGCTATGACCGGTACCTTGTGCGCATCGAAGAGATGCGCCAGAGCGTACGCATCCTGGAGCAGGTACTCGATACTTTGCCGGATGGACCGATCAACATCGTCGACGGCAAGAACATCCCGCCGCCCAAGCAGAGCGTGCTGATGAAAATGGAGGAGCTCATCCACCATTTCATTGTCACCACCGAAGGGCTGAACGCTCCTCCTGGAGAAGTTTATTTTGGAGCGGAAAATCCCAAGGGGGAGCTCGGTTTCTACATTAACAGCCGGGGCGGCGGCGTGCCGCACCGGCTCAAGATTCGTGCTCCTTCGTTTTGCAATCTGAGCATTCTGCCGAAGGTCGTGCCCGGGCATATGATGAGCGATGTGGTCGCCATCCTGGGCAGCCTCGACTTTGTCATGGGGGAATGTGATCGCTAGGTTCCCCTTCGGTAGTTAGCGCCGGTCTTAAAAATTATGAAAAAACTGCACCTCACCCTCACCTGCCTGTTGCTCTCGGCCGTCGCCTTATTCTCGCTCTCGAGCTGTGACAAAGGCGGTGCGCCTGTCACCAATAGCCGGATCACCGCGGCCAACGTCGCCAAGATCCAGCCGGGCATGGATCGCACGCAGGTCGAGGCGCTGCTGGGCGCGCCGGCGACCTCCGAAACCAAGGACATGCTCGTCTTCAAGAAGACCACCGCGACCTATGTCGAAGGCAAGCAGTCGGTGGAAGTGATTTACAAAAATAACGAGGTCGAGGAAGTGCACAGCACCGTCGGCGCCGCCGGCTCGCCGGGCGCGGATACCTCTTCGAGTACCACGACGACCACGACGACCACCAAGCCTTAACTCGACCGTTTCTCGCTGCCCCTTCCCTGAGTCCGCGATGGATATCCCCGCTGAGCTGGAACGTAAGGCCGACGAGGCCGTGACGCACTATCCGGTGTCGAAACGGAGCGCGGCGCTGCCGCTCCTGCATTTGGTGCAGGAACACTATGGCTTTGTGAGCAAGGAAGCTGCCGATTGGATCGCGGCCAAGCTCGACCTCGAGCCGATCAATATTCTCGAGTTGGTGACGTTTTACCCGATGTTCCGGGCCAAGCCGCCGGGCAAACACCACATCCGGGTGTGCCGGACGCTTTCGTGCGCGATGGCGGGTGGTAACCGCCTAATGGACGATTTCTGTGACCTGGCGAAGATCCATCGGCCGCAAGATCACGGGCACGGGGATCCGGTAACGGTGGGCGACGACGGCAAGTTCAGCATCGAGTTCGTTGAATGCCTGGCGAGCTGCGGCACCGCGCCGGTTTGCATGGTGGACGATGATTTTTACGAGGGCGTCAGCCGGGATGGCGCGGCGGAAATCATGCGCAAGTACGAGGCCGCGCCCGCGGCGAAAATGTCTTGATAGCCATGCCTGCTTCGACTCCAGCCCACACCCCGCACCCGCGCGAAAAGCGCATGGTTTTCGCCAACATCGATCGTCCCGGTTGGACGACCGACATCGATTGTTATCTGGCGGATGGCGGCTACGCGGAGCTAAAGAAGGCGTTGACGATGCCCCAGCCGGAGATCGTCAACGAGGTCAAAGCCAGTGGGTTGCGCGGGCGGGGCGGTGCCGGTTTCCCGTGCGGCGTGAAGTGGGGCTTCATCAAGC
>CAXUFU010000121.1:0-1738 GCA_964250275.1 uncultured Chthoniobacterales bacterium
GTCCTGCTGCTCATCGCGGGCGGTTTCGTCCTGGGCCGGGTGACCATGCCGGCAGCGGCCCTGGCCACCGGCAAGCGGCCGGCGTTTATCCCGCCGGACAGCGATAAGCCGCCCAGCATTCTTCCTCCCGCGGCGATGCAAACCATCGACCAGGCCCTGGCAGCGGACAACGCCGGGGACGCCAAGAAAGCCTCCGCGCTATTCGATCAGTTGCGCCATAGCAGTGGGCACGTGAACGGCCTCGATTATCGTCTCGCGTGGCTCGCGTTCCGAGGAGGCGACGAGCCATCGGCGATGCTGCTGCTCAATCGTTCCATCGCCGAGGGCGAGGAAGTCAGCGACTCCTACGGCTTGCGCGGGCTGATTGGCAATAAAAAGAACCCGCGCAGGGGTTTGCACGATTTCGAAGCCGCTACTCAGGCCGACCCGTTCGATCCGATTAATTTTTTCTACTTGGGCGAGGCTCTCCGCCGTGTCGGCAAGCCGCAGGCGGCTCTGGTCCAACTGCGCGAAGCCGCCGAGCGCGCGCTGACGCCTGCCGAAGAGGCCAGGTACGAGCTAAAGATCCGGTTGACGCAGATCGAGCTCGGCCAGGAAAAGGACTTCGCCAAACAGCTGGCGGCGGAGCTCGCCCTGCCTGCTCCACCGGTGGAATGGGTGCTGACCGCCGCCGCGGAGGACATGCACACCGGAAACTATGCGGCCGCAGCCGCTGACCTGGTCCGGGCGCGGCAACTGACGACTCCGGCGCGGCGGGGGGCGGCTTTGCGGGACTATTTCTTTATGGGCTACATCGATAAGCCGGAACTGGCGGGTCTCTATGCCGAGATCTTGCCGGGAGCCGGTGCGCCCAAGCCGGCAGCGGCGCCGGCCTCCGCACCTTCCCTGGATTTCCCGCCGTGACCCTGAGCCCTGGCACTGGCCAGGCGCCCGCCTCTCCCTCGCCCCAGCCTCTGCCGTGACCTGCCGCGGGTTCACTTTACACCTGCCAGATTCTTCGCTAGAACAGGGCCAGGGTTTATAATGGCAAATTCCGAGAATGATCCTGCCGGCGGGGCTGCTCCGGCTGGTGCAGATGCGGGTGCGCCCGAGACGTCGAAGACAGCCGAGACGGCGGAGACGCCAAAGCCCCTCTCGAAAGTGCCCAGGGTTAGTCCTCCGACCGTCGCGCAGCGCCGCGAGGAATCGACCGCGCGTGGGGGGGCGAAAGTCAACCTGGAGGACTTGATCACCTGGCTGCGCGAAGGCGGGCCGGGAGGGGCGAAGCCGGAAGGCGCAGATTCTTCGCAGTCCAGGCTCTCCAAGGATCAGCGCAAGTTCCGGCGCTACGATCCACCGCTGCCGCGAGCCGCGGAGACGGGGGAAGGGGGCGCGGCGGAGCTTTCCGCTGCGGCACCCGTAAGGGAAAACGCCGCGGTGCCGGCCGTGGAAGCGGCCAGGTTGCCGGGTGACGCGCGCCCGGAGGAGACAGCGTTCCGCGCCGAGTTTGTGCCGAGGGGCCGGCGGCGGGAACCCGCCGGGCCGCGTGGTCCGTGGTCGAGCCTCGGGCTGCAAGTGGGCGTCGTGATCCTGATGGCGGCGTTTTTCTTTCTGGGGAGGGCAACGGTCCCGGTGACCTCACCCGCGCCTGATAAACGGCCCGCGACGGCAACTTCGGCTCCCACCGGCGGCGTGGGGGCAATCAGCCTGTCGGACGCGACTTTGAACGTTGTCGACCAGGCCATCGCGGCGGAAAATG
>CAXUFU010000121.1:1748-6826 GCA_964250275.1 uncultured Chthoniobacterales bacterium
GCGACATGAAGAAGGCGGCGGCGCTCTATGATCAGCTCAAGCATGGGCAGGAGCATGTCAATGGCTTGGATTATTACGTCGCTTGGCTCGATTATCGCACCGGCAAACCGGCTGCGGCGGCGTTGGCGATCAACGCATCGATCGCCGAGGGAGAGTACGTGGGTGACTGCTACGGGTTGCGCGGGTTGATGTTGAGCCGGGTGGGGCCGGGCAAAAGCGTGCACGAGTTCGAAACCGCGGCTCGGGCGAGCCCGTTTGACGCGGCGAACTTTTATTACTGGGGCGAAGCCTTGCGCCGCAACGGCAAATTGCTCGCCGCGCTCAGCCATCTGCGGCAGGCGGTCGAGCGGGCGTCCTCGCCGGACGAGAAGGCGGCGTACCAGCTCAAGGTGCGGCTGACGCAAATCGAGCTTGGCCAGGAGAAGGAGTTCGCCGACCAGCTCGCAACGGAACTGGCCTTGCCCCGGCCAAAGATGGAGTGGCTGCTGACCGCCGCCGCCGAGGACATGCACAACGGAAACGATGCCGCCGCCGTGGCTGATCTGGACCGGGCGCGGCAGCTAGCGGATCCGGCCCGGTTGGCCTCCGCGCTCAACGACTTATTCTTCATGGGCTACGCCGAGAAGGATTCGCTTCGGAAAATCTACGCCGAGCTTTGCCCGCCTTTGTCCGCCACCGCTCCGCACCCCGGCACACCAGCGACGTCGGCGGCGGCGCCGGCGGATGATTCGCCGGTGGCAACCACCCCGCTTGCGGCCCCCGACGTGGCGTCTCCTTTGCCGGCAGCGACGCCGTAGGTCAGTGCAAGTTTAACGGCAGATGCATCTTACTCCCCGGCAAGCATTCCGGATCGCAGCGGTCGGCGGGTTCGCAGCGGTGGCGTGCGGCGCCTTCGGTGCGCACGGGTTGAAGGCCTATTTGGCGGTGCGGCCGGGCGCGGCGGAGTGGTGGGAAAAAGCGGTCTTTTATCATCTCACGCACGCCGTCCTGTTGCTGCTGCTGCCGCTGCTGCGGCCCTTCCCGGCCACGGCGTTCGTGCTGGGGGCGCTCGGCGTGGTGGGGTTCAGCGGGAGTTTGTACTTGCTGGCGTTGACGGGCGCCTACTGGCTGGTGTTCGTCACTCCTATTGGTGGTTTGTGCCTGCTCGGAAGCTGGCTCGCGCTTTTGCTGGCAGCATCCAAGCTGGAGTTGAACGCCGGGCCGTGAAAAGCTTTGCTGGCCAGGTGGTTTTGTTATCCCCGTTATGAGCTTTCCAAAGGAAGAAATCGAAGCATTGTGGGCGCCCTGGCGCGTGGAGTATTTCGCCCTCGACCGGCCGCTGGGTGATTTTTTCACCGAGGCGGCGGAGAGCTCGGACGATGCGGCGCACCTGGTCGTGCTGCGGCGCAAGACCGCGTATCTAATGATGAATCGCTACCCGTATGCAGCCGGTCATTTGTTGGCCGTGCCCTACCGCAAGACGGCCGATCTCTCGGTGCTGACCGGAGAGGAGAAGCTGGAACTCTTCGCCCTGATGGAGGCGGCGCAACAGATCTTGCAGGAGGTCATGCACGCGCAGGGCTTTAACATCGGCTTGAATCTGGGGGTTTGCGCCGGCGCGGGCGTGGCCGATCACCTCCATTTTCACGTCGTACCCCGCTGGGCTGGCGATAACAACTTCATGGCCGTCACCGGCCAGACGCGCCTGATTTCGGAGGGATTGGATACGCTTTACCGGAAGTTGACCCAGGCCCGCGATGCGCTGAACCTCAGCGCCGCCTGAAAGGCCGCGCGGTACTTCCGGACATTCGTAATAAGGTAGGGGCGGGCTCTCCGAGCCGTCCCTGACTGTCTGGCGACCGTAACGTGGAGCGGGTCGCGCCAAGCAAGCTCTGCGCTGACCAGACAGTCAGGGACAGCTCGGAGAGTCCGCCCCTACCTTATTTTGGTAATGCCGCTACGCGGCGGCTACAGCATTATCCAACGCTCCAGTCTAATCCCGTTGACGGCGGCGACTCCTGCCCGTTATGTCGCCGGCGCACCGTCCATCATGAATCTGCTCCGCTTCTCCCTGACCTCCGGCTTGCTCATGGCAGCCGCGACCCTTTTATCCAGTTGCGGCACGGTCCCGACCGTCATGGCGCCGAGCGCCTTCCACACCGTGGTCATCGACGCGGGCCACGGCGGCAAAGACAGCGGCGAACGTTCCCGCAGCGGCTTGCTCGAGAAGGACTTCACCCTGGATACCGCCGAGCGCTTACAGCCGCTGCTCGAAGACGCGGGCCTGCACACCGTCATGACGCGCACGACCGACACTTTCGTCGAGCTGGATGACCGCGTCGCCGTGGCCGACCGTTACCCGGACTCGATCCTGGTCAGCATTCATTACAATGCCTCGCCCAGCAGCGGCCCCCGCGGCATCCAGACGTTTTTCTGGCGCCGGGACAGCTACGGGCTGGCCATCCGCGTGCAACGCCATCTGGTCGAGGAAACCGGGCTCGACAATCGCGGGATCACGCGCCGGGTGTTGCGGTTGACGCATAACCCGGCGGTGCCTTGCATTCTTTGCGAATGCGGGTTCCTCACCAATGCGGCGGAAGCCGAGACCATCAAGGATCCGGATTTTCGCCAGCGTGTCGCCGAAGGGTTGGCGGCGGGAATCGTCGAGCAGGAGCAGCAAGGCGATGTTGGTGTGGGCTCGTTGCCTCCGTTGGTCGTCACGCACACTGCGGCGCATCATTATCCGCCGCATGGGCCGGCGGCGCACGGCCGGACCTCGCACAAGCACGCCAAGAGCACGTCAACAACGACCCATTCGCACTCCAAGCGACATCATCATAAGCCGGCGGCGCAGCAGAACTGACGAGTGCAAGCAGAAGCCCGGGAATCCAAGAGTGATTCTAAACACCTGGACGGGCACGCTCCGTCGTGCCCCTGACTGTCTGGGAAGCGAGCCGAGGCTGTGCAATGCGGCCTAAACTCTCCGCCGGCTGCCAGACAGCAAGCGACCGGTCGGGCGAGCCATCCCTACCTTTTTTTGGAGCGCTGCTACAGACCTTTTTCCACCTTTTGCGACGGGTGGATCTCGACGTGGCCGCCGAAGCCCTTGCGCATCGCCGATAGCATCTTCTCCGCAAAGGTGTGTTCTTCGCGCGAGCGGAAGCGCATGTAGAGCGCCGCCGAGAGCACGTCTGCCGGCACGCCTTCCTCCAGCGCCGCCTGGATCGTCCAGCGGCCTTCGCCGGAGTCTTGCACAAAGCCGGAATACTCCTTCAACTGCGGACTCTGGATCAGCGCTTGCGCGGTCAAGTCGAGCAACCATGACGAGATCACGCTGCCCCGGCGCCAGACCTCCGCGATCTCCGGTAAATCCAACTCGTAGCTCAAGCCGGCCTGCAACTCCTTGTTGTTCGCGCCGCGCATGATGTCGAAGCCTTCCGCGTACGCCTGCATCACGCCGTACTCAATGCCGTTGTGCACCATTTTGACGAAGTGCCCGGCACCGGCTTCGCCGCAGTAAAGGTAACCCTGCTCCGCCGTGCCCTGGTTTTCCGGCCTTTTGGGAGTCCGGGGAATGTCGCCGGGCCCGGGCGCCAGCGTGGAGAAGATCGGGTCCAGCCGTTTGGCCGCGACGGCATCCCCGCCGATCATCAGGCAATAGCCGCGGTCGACGCCCCAGATGCCGCCACTGGTGCCGCAATCCAGATAGGTGACGCCCAAGCCTTTGAGCATCTCGGCCCGGCGCACGTCATCTTTATAATGCGAATTGCCGCCGTCGATGATCGTATCGTCTTTTTGCAGCAGCTTGGAAAGGCTGAGCACCGTGTCTTCCGTCGCCTGACCGGCGGGAACCATCACCCAGATGGCGCAGGGCTTGGCCATCTTCTGGACGAGTTCTTCGAGCGAAGCCGCCCCCGTTGCGCCTTCCTTGACCAGTGCGTCCACGTTCGACTGGCTGTGATCGTAGACGAAGCACTCGTGCTTATTTTTGAGCAAACGGCGAACCATGTTTGCGCCCATGCGGCCGAGACCGATCATTCCAAGTTGCATACTCTTTTTCTTTTTTGGGTTGGCGGTTTACACCAGGGCGGCGTCCGCGGCGGAGAAAATTTTGTTCAGGGTGCCACATTTCAGGCGTGGCGCAAACCGATGCTGGTGAAGTTACCTTTGCAGGTCTAAATCGAGCGGGCAAGCTCTCCGGGCCGGAGCAAAGAGCCGTGCCGCCGCCGTGCCTGGAGCAGTAATTTATCGACGGTAATGAGGGTGGCGCAGCGGTTCATCTTGGGCTAAGGGCCGCGGACTGACTTCGTGTATAGGTTAATACGCTCGGCACAGGCGGATGGTTTGCCCCCATGCATTTGTCCGGCCCGGCAGCCCTCTTAATTCCTGTGTCGCCTTCCAGCCTCGATCCCGCGCCGCCAACCACCGCCGCATCCGCGCCGAAACCCCTGTCCCAGGCAACGGTCTGGCTGATGGCGGTGACGGTCGCGGTCATCGTGGCGAACATCTATTACATTCAGCCGTTGCTGGAGGTGATTGCCCATGATTTCCACCTGACGGTGGAGCGGGCGGGTGCGCTGGCGATGCTCAGCCAGGTGGGCACGGCCTTGGGCATGCTGTTTTTCGTGCCGCTGGGAGACAAGTTCGAGCGCCGCACGTTGATCCTGACCCTGGTCATCGGCGACATTGTTTCGCTGGCGTTGATGGCGCTGGCGCCGAATGCCTTCTGCCTGGGAGCCGCGGCGTTCCTGGTCGGTGCGTTTTCGGCCAACGTCCATGTCGTGGTGCCGTTTGCCGCGCACCTGGCGACGCCGGCGCAAAGGGGGCGTGTCGTCGGCATCGTGGTGGCGGGCATTTTGTTCGGCGTGCTGCTGGCCCGGACTTTCAGCGGGACGATCGGCGCCTGGCTGGGCTGGCGGGCAGTCTACGGGCTGGCGGCGGGCGCCATGCTCATTCTGGCCGCGGTGGTACGGCTGCGGCTGCCGACCAGCCACGCGGAGACCGCCATCACCTGGGGAGAACTCATGCGCTCGACCGTGGCGCTCGTGCGGCGGCACGCGCTGCTGCGGGAGTCAGCGCTGCTGGGCGCTTTGCTCTTC
>CAXUFU010000121.1:6871-7324 GCA_964250275.1 uncultured Chthoniobacterales bacterium
ACGACGCTGGTCTTTCTGCTGGCGGGACCTTCTTACCGCTTTGCCGACGCGAGCGCCGCGGCGGGGCTCTTCGGCCTGGTGGGCGCGCTGGGGGCGGTGGCCGCGCCGACGGTCGGTCATCTGTCCGATAAACACGGGCCGCGCTTCACGATTCGCATTGCTCTGTGGCTGACGCTGTTGTCTTTCTTGCTGCTGGGCTTGGCGGGCAAACACCTGGTGGGTTTGATCGCCGGCGTCATCCTGATGGATCTGGGCGTGCAAAGCGGCCATGTCGCCAACCAGACGCGGATTTACGGCATCGATCCGAGCGCGCGCAGCCGGCTCAACACCGTTTACATGTTTTGCTACTTCGTTGGCGGCGGTTTGGGGTCGCTTTGCGGAGCGATCTGTTGGCATCGGGCGGGCTGGACCGGAGTTTGCGCGGTGGGCGTTGTCGCGATCGTGCTGGGGTTA
>CAXUFU010000122.1:0-7038 GCA_964250275.1 uncultured Chthoniobacterales bacterium
AGGCCAGCGCCTCCAGGCCACCGTGCAGCTCATCAAGGCCCTCGGCGGCGGGTGGGAAGGAAACGGCGTCAAATAGCTCCGTTCCCGCCCCGGCCTACCTCCAGCGGCTTAGGAACGCATCCGAAAAATTCATTTACCGGCGCACCGCTCCATTCACCCTCAAGCCCAAACACCCGAATGCCCCAAGACTCCCAGCAAATGGACGCCCGCAAGTGGGTCGCCGTGGCCGGCACCATGCTCGGCGCGTTCATGGCCGTCCTCGATACGCAGATCACCAACTCGTCCCTGGCGGACATTTCCGGCGGGATTGCCGCCACACCCGACGAAGGCAGTTGGATCAGCACGAGCTATCTCATCGGCGAGATCATCACCATCCCGCTGACCGCCTGGCTGGGGGGCATCTTTACCCTCCGCCGGTATCTGCTCGGCAACGTCGTTCTGTTCCTGATCTGCTCGGGCATGTGCGGCGTGTCCCACACCTTGACCGAAATGATCGTCTTCCGCGTCGGGCAGGGATTCACCGGCGGGGTGTTCATCCCCACGGCGCTGACCGTGGTGGTCACCATGATGCCCCGCAACCTCCAGCCCGTGGGCACCGCCATGTTCGGGCTGACCGCCACGATGGGACCCGCGGTGGGTCCATACATCGGGGGCTGGCTGACCGACCATGTCGGCTGGGAATGGAACTTCTACATCAACTTCATTCCCGGCGCGTTGATGTTTGCCGCGGTGGCGGCGACCATCCCGGCGGAGAAAACGCAGTTTGCCAAGCTCCGGCAGGGGGATTATGTCGGGATCCTTTCGCTGGCCGTGGGTTTGGGGGCGCTGGTGGCGATGCTTGAGGAGGGACAGCGGCACGATTGGTTCGGCAGCGCCTTCATTCGCGACTGCGGCATCCTGGCGGGCATTTTCGTGCCAATTTTCATCGCGTGGGAACTTTTCGTGGCCCGGGATCCTATCGTGAAGCTGCACTTGCTCGCCAGCCGCAACCTGGCGGTATCGACCTTGCTGGGCTTCGTGCTGGGCCTGGGCTTATATGGCTGCGTCTACCTGATCCCGCAGTACCTGAGCACCGTACAAAACTACAGCCCCTTGCTCATCGGCGAGACGCTCATCTGGGTTGGCGTGCCGCAACTCTTTGTTTTCCCGGCGCTGCCTTTCCTCATGAAGAAGGTCGACATGCGGATGCTGATCTTCATCGGCTCGCTCATCTTCGCCTACAGTTGCTACCTCGACGTGTACATGAGCCCGAATTACGGCAAGGACCAGTTCATCGTCGCCAACATCGTGCGCGCCCTCGGCCAGCCTTTCACCATTGTGCCGGTAACGGCACTGGCGACGGCGACGCTGGCCCCGAAGGACGCCGGCGAGGGATCGGCCATCTTCAACATGTTCCGCAACCTGGGCGGCTCGTTCGGCATCGCGCTGCTCTCCACCATCACGCAGCGGCGCGAACAGTTTCATGACTTTCGCATCGGCGAGCGCGTGACGGCGTACGATCAAATGGTGCAAGAACGCGTCAGCGCCGCCCAGCAGTACTTCGTGAGCCGGGGCTTCGATCCGGCGCGGGCGATGCAGCAGGCGCTTGAGGTCGTGAAGCTGGACGTGCGGAGAAACGCGGGGGTCATGGCCTACAACGACGCCTTTTTGGCGGTGGCTGTGGGGCTCGTTATCGGCGCGTTCGCCGTCTGGCTCTGCAAAAAACCCGATCCAAACGCTGAGGTCGCAGTGGGCTAGCGAAACGGCTGCCGGCAGGACTAATTTCTACCAGCGCAACTTCGATGTGCATGGCGAATACGGGTCTTTCATCCGGAAAGGTCGTATGGAGTTTTACCATCTGCGTTACTTCGTGGCCGTGGGCGAGGCGCTGTCCTTCCACCGCGCGGCCGAGCACCTGAACATGTGTCAGCCGCCGCTGAGCCGGCAGATCAAGGTTCTAGAAGAAGAGCTCGGCGTCCGGTTGCTCGAACGCAGCCGGGGCAGCCGCATGCTGCTCACCGATGCCGGCAAGACGTTCCTGGCTGACGCCAAAAAGATGCTGGCCTCTCCGGAAGTCGCCCGCCATCGCGCGAGGGAAGCAGCCAACGGCGCGCACGGGCAACTGGTTTTCGCCTCGCACTCGGCCTGGGTCAACCCGCTGCTCGGCGTCTGCCTGAAGGCCTTTCGGCGCCGCCATCCCAGAGTCAAAGTTTCGTTCCTTGACCTGGACGCTTCCGAGCATCCGGCCGCCCTCCGGACGCACCGGATTGATGCTGGCGTCACCATGACCTTCGACCCCGAGCAGAGCGAACACCTGCAGTTTCTGCATCTGCTCGATGTCCAACTCTACGTTGGCTTCGCGCCCGAGCACCGCTTGGCTGGAGCGGAGGGGGAGATTGACATCCATGAGCTGACTGGAGAGGTGCTCTTGTGTCCGCAGGCGGAAAGTTCGTCCTGCTACGCGCAGTGTTTGAAGGAGCTTTGTCTGAAGACCAACTTCAAACCGGGGGAAATTCGGCGGGTCGAAGGAATCGGCAACATCATCAACATGGCTATTGCGGGTTACGGCATCGCCATTTTGCCGAGCCTCACCAACGCGGAACACGATCCGAGCATGGTGCGGAGCAGACCGCTGAAAATGCCGCCGCTGCCCCTGCAGCTTGGGCTGTATACTTTGCGCTCGACCTCTTCGCTCGCGCTGCAAAATTTCTTGGTGGTTGCGCGTCGGGTTCTGGAGCAAAACGAAGGCGAGGACCGCCTGAAACCTGAGATTCAGAGGGGCGTCTGCAACGTCCCCTCACTCGTGCCGTAGATTCCCGGGGCCCGCGGCAACCGCGCAGGTGCCAGAAGCCGTCCATTAACGCTATCGAATGCGGCTCGCATTGCGCGGTGAACAAGATGATGTCGGACAGGATGGCGTCGGGAAGATCGTCGGAAGCACAACTATATAATTTCAAAGGTATTGGCCCTGCCGCTTTCCAGGGGTTTACCCTTTGCCGACGCCCTGTCGCTGTCGCCGGCGGATCGGGCCAAGCTCACCCACGGCAACGTCGACCGTCCGCTCAAACTCCGAGGCTGAAAAGAATCTCTCACGTTGCTCGGTGAGTCTCACGCGCTACTCATCTCCAGCCTTTCTATTCCTATGCTAGAAAATCCTGATTTTGGAACCTTCGGCCGCTACAACGAACTGCCTTTCGACCAGATGACCCCCGAACAGAAGGCTGCCTACGACTTCACGATGAAGTTGCGCGGCCAAGTGCCAGGGCCGCACAAGATCTGGGTAGCTAACCCAAAGTTGAGCGAAACGATCGTACCGGTCGGTGCCTACTACCAAAAACATTCGAGCCTGTCGAAGGCCGAAATCGAGATCGCCACTAACCTGATCAACGGCCGGTGGCTGGCGGCCTATTCGAACTATGAACACGAGATAATTGGCGAGGAGCAAGGCCACCTGCCGCCGGAGAAAGTGCAGGCGCTCATTGCAGGACTGCCGACTTCTTTTGAGGAACCCCGGCAGCAGGTCGTCTACGAGATCGCATCCACGTTGATCGCCCCACGCGTCGTGCCGAAAGGCCTTTTTCAGCGCGGGGTCGCTTTGCTGGGGGATGCCGGGCTCGTCGATTTGACGATGCTCATGGGCTGGTTCACCGGCGTTTCGTTTACCCTAATGGTTTACGACGTGCCGTCCAATGCCGTGGGATTGCAGCGTTGAAGTTACCACTGTATCCACCTGAACACCTTAACCAGCATATGACTGAACCGCTCCACCACCAAATCCAGTCGGTGTTCTATGCGACCCGCCCATCAAACTCAACCCCGTCTTAACATGCCTATTCCATCCGAAAAACTGGGCGGTCGCCTGCCCTTGTTAGATCCCAAAGAAATCTCCGGCGCGCAAAAGGAACTCTACGACCGCGAGAACACGAAAATGGTTCCCTGGGCCGATCAAGCGGGCTTCCGGAGCAAGACGGAAGACGGCAAGCTCATCGGGCCGTTCAACCCGATGCTCTTCAGTCCGGCCCTCGGCGGGGCGTTCCTCGATCTGCAAGCGGCGGAACAGAGCCAGACGACGCTGAGCAAGCGCGTGCGCGAGGTGGTGATCCTCTCGGTCGGTGCGGTGTGGAAATCGGAGTACGAGCTTTACGCCCACAGAGCGGTCGGGCGCAGCGTGGGTCTCTCGGAGGAAGCTGTCCGGATGTTGGCCGCCGGGCAACTGCCAGCGGAGCTGAACGAGGAAGAGCAAATCGCCCGGCGATACACAATACAGCTCTGCCGCGAACACCGCGTGAGCGATGATGTCTACCGCGCCGCCGAACTGGCCTTTGAAAGGCGAGGGTTGGTCGATATGGCAGTTCTCATGGGAACCTACCATACCGTCTGCACCCTGTTGAACGGTTTCGAAGTGCCGGTGCCCGAGTGACCCGCCAGGCTACAACACGTACACGACGAACGCCGCATCTAAAGATCGCGGAGCCCCCTTTTTCAATCATCCATCTCAGCCATGACAGACCATAAGATCCCGCAAGCCAAGCTCACCCCAGTAGCGTATTTCCCGAAGAAGTACTTTCTGGAGAACCTCGCCATCCGCAGCGACAACTCGATACTGGTCACCGTCGTGGACCAAAACGAGCTGTGGTACGTGCCACCCGTGCATGGGCCAGCGCCGGTGGAACCCACCTGCATTCACCGCTTCGCGGATGTCCCGACCGGAATCGTTGAGACCGATCCTGACGTTTTTTATCTGGTCTCCGGCAACTTCTATACGACACACGAAGCGTACCTTCATTACCTGGACTTGCGCGGCTGGACACCGGAACAACCTGTCGCACTGAAGACCGTCTGCCAGTTTCCCGACAAAGCCAAAGGCCTCAACGGAGCCTGCCTGATCGCGCCCAGGATCATGCTGGTCGCGGATTCGTTTGCCAGCTTGATCTGGCGCGTGGATCTGCCCGCGGAGACAGGCGGCCAGCCTGACGTGCGCGTCTGGCTCCAGCACGAGAGCATGGGCTATTACCCGGGGGAACTCAAACCCGAGCAGCCGGGGGTCAACGGCGTGCGCTACGCCGCCAAGACCCACCATCTCTACTACACGGCATCGGCCAAAAAGCTCTTCATGCGCGTGCCGGTTGACCCCTCCACCCACGAGCCCGCCGGTGAGCCCGAACTGATCGTGGCTGGTCGCATGGGCGACGACTTCTGCATCGACGAGGAGAACGAGGTGATCTACCTGACGACCCATCGACAAAACACCATCGATCGCGTGTCGATGGACCCGGGCAAGAACAGTGGCTTCACGCAAAGCGTGGCGGGCGACCCTTACACCGCCGAGCTGATTGGCCCCTCCAGCGGCGCGTGGGGGCGTGGTCCCGGCGAAGGGCCGGGCAAGATCGCCTACTTCCTGACCGATGGAGGCACGGCTTCGCCGCCCCCGGAGGGACCCCATTCCGCGAAGGTGCTCCGGGTGGAGTTCCCGAGTGTGGTTAAATAGCTAGGTCAGCGCCGGGGGGGGCCCGACGCGTCAAAAGAAAGGGTGGGGAGCTCTTCGAGCCGTCCCAGCCTGTTTGAGCCTGCTGGGAACGAATGTGGGCCGCCCCTGTGCCTCTCCCCCCAGAACAAGACAGTAGGAATGGATCGGATCGGAGGCTTGGCGACAGCTCTTAGAAGAGGGCGACAAAGCCCTCCCGGCGGGGCGGCGGTTTTTTGCCGGTGACAATCCTTTCATTTTTGCTGACACCTGCTTCCTTTCAAGCCATGGATGCAGAGCACCCCGGATTCTCCCTCCGCATGTGGTCACGATTCGCCTTAGCCCTTCCCTTCGCCTGCCGGCTCGCCACGTGGATGTCCTTCGCCACGGCGGCCGGACTGCTTTTCCCGTCTCTCGGCTCCGCGCAAGAACCTGCCCTCTATAAGGACGGCAAAGCTTCGCTCGACGCCCGGGTGGAAGATCTCTTCCAGCGGCTGACGCCCGACGAGAAGCTTTCGCTGCTGGGTGGGACCGGCTTTGCCACCGTGGCGATCCCCCGCCTCGGCGTGCCCGCCATGAACATGATCGACGCCGGCGGCGGTGCGCGCGGCGGGATCAAAGCCACCGAGGGACCGGCCACGGCATTCCCCGCTGGCGTCACCATGGCTTCCACGTGGGATCCCGCGTTGATCGGGCGCGTCGGGCGGGCCATCGCGGAGGAGACCCGCAACAAAGGCCCAGGCTCCCAGGTGCTGCTCGGCCCGGCGGTGAACATCCATCGCTCGCCGCTCGGCGGCCGGGATGGCGAGTACATGAGTGAAGACCCCTTCCTGGCCGGCCGGGTCGCGGTCGGCTACATCCAGGGCATGCAGGCCACGGGCGTCTCCGCCTGCGTCAAGCATTTCGTCTGCAACAACCATGAGTACGACCGCTTTAACATGAACGTGCAGGTCGGCGAGCGCGCCCTGCGGGAAATCTATTTCCCGGCGTTCGAAGCCGCCGTCAAGGAAGGCAAGGTCTGGATGGTGATGAGTTCGTACAACAAGGTCAACGGCACCTACTCCAGCGCGAACCATTTTCTCCTGACCGATGTGCTCAAGAAGGGTTGGGGTTTTGACGGCATGGTGACCTCAGACTGGGGTGGCGTCCACGAGACTGCCTCCGTCCAGGCCGGCAACGACCTGGAAATGCCGGACCATAAGTGGTCGACACTCGATAAATTGCACGCGGCTCTGGCCGACGGCAGCGTGACCCAAGCCGCTGTGGACGATGCCGCCCGGCGAATTTTGCGGACGGTCGTTCGGGTCGGGCTGCTCGACCAACCCCACACCCCGAACCCGGAGATGGTCAACTCGCCTGCCCACCGGCAGCTCGCCTACGAAGTGGCCTCCAAGGGCATCGTGCTCCTGAAGAATGAAGCGCGCCTCCTGCCTCTCGACCGTGGCCAAATCCATTCGGTCGCGGTTATCGGCGAACCGGCGCGCGCCATGCAGTACGGGGCCCGCGGCAGCCCGAAAGTCGACCCGCTGCACACGACCGAGCTGGTCGACGGCATTCGGGAAAAAGCGGGCAGCGGCGTGACCGTGCGCTACGCC